>NZ_JBMDKA010000010.1:0-203080 GCF_057809475.1 Flavobacterium sp. FG19
TTTTCTTTCCATAAAAATGCCCTCAAATAGTGTCTAACTTTTTGGGGGCAGTTCATACCGGGGCGTTTTTGTTTTTTATACCCCTTTATAACCTTTGCCGTAATGTCAGGAATATTGTATTCCCGGAAGTAACAAAACGGAATGATTTAGTGAAAAAAACGATAGTCAGGAAGTACCTGAACATCGGCAGAATAATCCTGTTTGTCGATTCATTTGCCGTGCCGGTATAATGAATATGCTAAACTTAATTATTGGCATTAATTTCGATTTATCACTACTGAAATTAATATTTAAATCTAGAAAACATGAAAAAATTAGTATTCGCCTCAGTACTCTTTATGAGTGTATTTTTTGCCAATGCACAGGTATCCATCAACGTTAATATTGGAACACCTCCTAACTGGGGCCCGGAAGGTTATGACGACAGCAGATATTATTATCTGCCGGATATCGATGTATATTATGATATTAACCAAAGCGTTTTTATCTATGACAACAGCGGAAAATGGGTGCGTGACAAACGACTTCCTTCTAAATACAGACAATATGATTTGTATTCCGGTTATAAAGTAGTTCTAACAGATTACAGAGGAGATGCACCTTACAGTTATCACTCTAAACACAGAGCTAATTATCCAAAAGGCTACCACGGAAAAGCCCAGAAAAACAGAGGAGAAAAACCGGTAAAAAATGCTAAACCGGCTAAAACACAGCAAAAAAAGGACAATAAGAATAACAATAGTAAAAAACAGTCCGATAAAGAAAACGGTCACGCCAGCCATGACCGCCGTTAACTAAACTAAACATGACTGGAAAACGCCTCAGCAATGAGGCGTTTTTTTTTGTGGTTTCTTAAATAATAAAAACAAAAAAGGCTGTCCGGAGGGACAACCTTTAATGACTAATAAAATAAAAATAAATGTATTCTAAAGTTTCTTATTTGCCGGATTGATTCTCAGGACCCATAATAACTTCGACACAGCTGGAACTATCCAAAACGTGCTTGCTTAACTGCTGAATAGTTTTTTGGTTAATTTTTGAAATTAGATTTTTATAGTCTTCATCCGTTGAAAACGGAATCTGATTCAGACTGTAATTGTACAGGGTTGTTACCCAGAAGGTGTTGGTTTTAAGAGATTCTTCTCTGTTTTTCAACAATGCTTTTTTAATGTCTTCCAGATCATTGGCATTGACCGGATTCGATTTTAAATCGTTGATTTCTTTCCAGATAATCTGCATTAGTTTTTCCTGTTTGTCAGGGTTGCAGTCAAAAGACAGGGCAAGGCTGAAAGTGGGTTTCGGAATTATTTCGAGATTACCGCCCACGCTTACACCGTAACTGCCGCCTTCTTCTTCTCTGATCGTCTGCAGGTATCGTTTAGACAACAATTCTCCAATGATATACATGCCCATGGCGTTTTCTTTACTGTAGTCTATTTTTCCCGTCAGGTTTAAATAAACGGTACTTTTTGCCACTTCCATCGGGCGGTTAAAATGTACCGTGGTTTTCCCTTTTTTAGGGGCGATATTATGATCGGTAAAGGTTTCTTTTACCGCCGGGTCTGATTTTAAATTTCCAATGTATTTCTGAATCAGTTCTAAAGCAGAGTCCGGAATGTTACCCACAAAAACAAAGGTAAAATTGGAAGCATTTTTAATTCGGTCACGATAAATACTTTCTGCTTTCTGCAGGTCTATTTTTTCTAAAAACTGTTCGTTAAAGATAAAAGTACGCGGACTATGATTAGAATTAGCAAGGTCTACAGAATCTTTAAAAGCGCTTCCGTTATCTTTTTTAATCGTCTCTAAACGGTTTTTATACTGTTCTTTCAGAATGCTGAAAATATTCGGGTCAAAACGCGGTGTTTCAAATGACAGATAAACCAGCTGCAGCAGTGTTTCGAAATCGGCCTTATTGGAACTTCCCTGGAATCCCTGGGTGTTTTCGCCAATAAAAGGAGCCGACTGTACTACTTTACCCGTAAGTTTTTCTTTTAAAGCAATATTATCAAAACTGCCTAGTCCGGATGATCTGGCAATAGTGGTTGCAATTTCGGCAGAAGCCAGATCTTCGGTTTTAACCAATGATTTACCGCCTTTTGCAAACGCTGAAAATACAATCTGATCCTGAGAATAAGTTGTAGGAAGCACAATAACACTGGCCCCGTTTTCTAAAGTATATCCTTTGGCCGCTGTAATACCCGGAACTGTAAAGGTTTTTTTAACGACTGCCGGTTTTAGTTCTTTAGTAATTAAAGGGGCATTGTTTTCTTTTTTGGTATACGGTTCTAAAGTCTGGCTCTCTACTTTTTTCATCGATTCTGTGACAGCTTCTTTAGTCGGGAAATTAATTTTATCCTCATCAGAACCTGTTACCAGAACGACCTGATTAGCCGGTTTTTGAATCGTTTTTATATAAGCGTTCAACTCTTCTAAAGTAATACTCTTAATAATGCCGACAATTAGTTGATAATCGTCTTCGGCAGAAAGAAAAGGTTTGGCTTTCAGGAAATAATTGGTCAGTTTATCGGCCCAGCTGTCATTATCGACTTTGTCTTTGTTATTTAAGAAATCATCATACGAACTTACAAAAAGTTTTTTAGTACGGTCTAATTCGGATTGTGCGGCACCAAAACGTTTCAGGCGTTCGGTTTCTCTGTAAGCATCTTCAAAGGCTTCGAGTGGTTTTCCTTTTTTGGCTAAAGCCGAAATATTAAAAGAATTGCTTAATCTTGAAACTGGCTCAAAATAAGCTTTCAGGTTTAGAGCGGCACTTTGGTTTTTGAGGATCAGTTCTTTAAAACGATTGTTGAGAATGCTGGTATAAAACGAATTCATTACATTTTTACGGCTTACATCACTGTCCTTTACCAAAGGCTCATCGAAAACATATTGTAAAGTAACCGATGTCGAAGAAGCTTCTTTATCAGTGGCTGTTCCAAAATACAGTTCGTC
Source organism: Flavobacterium sp. FG19 (assembly GCF_057809475.1). NCBI lineage: Bacteria > Pseudomonadati > Bacteroidota > Flavobacteriia > Flavobacteriales > Flavobacteriaceae > Flavobacterium > Flavobacterium sp. FG19. The sequence continues at coordinate 2,956 of NZ_JBMDKA010000010.1, forward strand.
ATGTTTCGGGATTTCAAAATAGGTGCGGGGAGCGGCTTTTTTAGCCAGCGGAATACTGGAAAAAATAGTTTTTACCTTTTGCTCCATAGCCTTCACATCAATATCACCTACAATAATAACGGCCTGAAGATCCGGCCTGTACCATTTTTTGTAATAGTTTCTCAACTCAGGATATTTGAAGTTATTGATGATGTCTAAATCACCAATAACGTCTCTTTTACTGTATTTGGAATTTTTGTATAAAACCTGATCTGTCTGCATTTTCAAACGAAAATCGCTGGTGCGTCTGGTACGCCATTCTTCACGGATTACACCTCTTTCGGCATCAATTTCTTCGTTGGTTAAAGAAAGTGAACCCGACCAGTCATGAAGTACCCATAAGGTAGAATCGATTAGTTTTTCGTTTGTAACTGGAACGGTGCTGATGTTGTAAACGGTTTCGTCCTGAGCGGTATAAGCATTGATATCTTTACCAAAACTGACTCCGTTTTTTTCCAGCATTTTGATAATGCCTTTTCCTTTAAAATGTTCTGTTCCGTTAAAAGCCATATGTTCCAGAAAGTGAGCCAGTCCGTTCTGGCTGTCTTCTTCCAGAATCGCACCTACGTTCTGAACAAAGTAAAAACTGGCTCTGTCTTTTGGTTCTTCATTGTGCAGGATGTAATACGTAAGACCGTTTTTGAGCTTTCCGGTCGTCACGTTTTTATCCAGCGGAATGGTGGTTTTAAACTGGGAGAAGGCTCCCTGAAAGGACAGAGCCATAATCCCGATGATGATATTTTTTTTAGTGTTCATTTTTTTTGAATTTTATCTTCTGTTTCTTCTAATCAGTATAAAAGCACCGCCTGCGATGATCAGTAAAGGAAATAATCCGATGAAGGCAATTTTGCCAATGAAAACCTGATTAGCCGTAACGGTAATCTTTTTATCGATATTTTGCGGACGCGAAGTATCAATAGGAAATTCGTAATTGCTAAACCAGCAGAAAAGATCGGTCACAAACTGAAAAGTTCCCGAACCGCCGCGGCTTAATTCGGCATTGCCCATAAAATCAGCATCTCCGGCTACGATTATTTTTTGTGTTTTGCCTTTTACATTACGGGTTAAGGCAGCCACAAGAGGCATTTCTTTTACAGAAGGCTGTTTTTTAAGATCTTCGGAAACCGTTGTAATTCCGGTTTGTGATTCCCAGGCCGGCTGCTGATTTGTTTTTAAAAGCGGTGTTACTTTAAACCCGGCTTCTTTTGTTATTTTGATTCCGCTGCTTCCTAAAAATGGAATCGGGTTATTGTTTTTACTCAGTTTGATTAAGGTCGAATCAACATTTTGCTGACGTTCGGTTACCAGGAAATCAGGAGCATTGGTTTCGCTTTCCTGAACTAGTGCCTGTTTGGTAAAGGTTAATCCTAGTTTATCAGTAATAGCTGCCAGTGCCGAATTCGTTTCCGGTTCTGTCAGAAGCATCAGGTTTTTACCTTCGTCGATATATTTGGTAATACGGTCTACGGCACCCTGGCTCAGCTGTGTTTTAGGATCGGCAATAATTAAAACAGCAGTTTCGGCAGGGATATTCTGAGCGTTGATATCTACAGAAGCAACATCAAATCCCTGATTGATTAAGGAATTACGGAACGTGATTTCATTAAATCCGGTTTTGTAATTTTTATCCCCGTTTTTTTCAATACTGCGTTCCATGTTTCCGGAAGCAAACACAATTTTTACAGGATTGGCAACCAGACGTTTTAACGAAGCAGAGATTTCTTTTTCAAATGGTACTTTGAACAAATCGTCAAACATTCTTAAAAATGTTTTTTTACCGTTATATTCTACGGTTCTTACCACACGGTTTTGTTCCGGTCCTAAATTGATAATTTTTCTGATTTCGGCAGGAGAATATAATTTTTTCAGTTTCATATTCTGCGATTCTACCATTTTTTCGGCCAGCTGTTTGTCGTTCAGCCCTGGATTCTGTGCATATAAAGCTTCGTTGTTTGAAGTATCATAGTAATACACATATTCCATTTCTGTCTGAGGTAAAAAACGGGTGTATTTTTCAAAACTGGCAATATCTGAATTTTGAGAATACGGCATTGCCATATAGTAGTTGATATCCAGTAAGTTTACATAAGTGGTAATTTTAACCGGACCTTCTATTTTTTTTATAATATCCTGACTATTCTGTGTTAACGTTTTGTCTTTATTACGGGTCATATCATAATACAAAGTAAGCGGGGCTCTCGATGTAATGTATCCCAGTGATAAAACCACGGTAATTAAAACAGCATATTTTAGAACTCTTTTTGAAATTGACTGAGCATCTCTTCCGGTCTGCAGTTTGTAAATGCTCAATACAATAAAAAGACTGCTTACAAGAACAAAATACAGAACGTCTTTACTAATAATTAAACCTTCGAGCATTTCGTTGGCACGACCTGCAATAGAAAGGAAATAGGTAATGTCTTTTACAATTTCAACATCCTGCCATAGTTTACCAATAAAGTTTAAACCTGCTAAAACCACTAATGTACTTATAGCCGCTACAACCTGATAAGACGTAAGGCATGACATAAAAAGACCAATGGCAGCATAGGTACAAACCAGTAAATACAAGCCAATTAAACCGGATAAGGCAAATTTAAGATCCAGATTGTCAATAGAGAAATAGGCAATAATAACCTGAAGTCCCAGTATGCCCACAAACAAAAGACAATAAGCGGCAATGGCTAAATATTTTCCAAGTACAATATCTTTAATTCGTATTGGGGAAGAGAGTAACAGTTTGATAGAACCGCTGTTGATTTCACGGCTTACTAATCCCATGGTCAATAGCGGTACATAAAGATAAAGGTAATTCTGCATTTCGGTATATAAACCGCTGAAACCTGAAAATATAACCTGTGACAGGTTGTCCATACCTTGTCCTATTTTTTGCGCTTTTTCAAAGCGTTCGATCGAGTCGAAAAATTTCCAGCTTGACTGGATTGAAAATATTACTAAAACGACCCAGGCAACGGGTGAATAAAACATCGTATTGAGTTCTGTTTTAGCGATTCTGTATATTGTTTTCATTGATGTATTTTTAAGAAAGAATAGAGTTTTTAGAAGGCGCTTTTTTAGAGAGCTGTGCGAAAATTTCATCCAGTGATACTTTTTCAAACTGGATTTCACGCAGTTTCCAGTTGTTGTATACACTCAGCGACACGATTTTTTCGGCGATTTCCTGTGTACCACTAAAGGTAATCTGCACTTTTTTTGGAGACAGAAAAACAGCATTTGTTACGTGGTCAATTTCAGTAAAAGCGCTCAGTGCCGGCGGATTCTCAAAACTGGCAGTTAATTTATCCGCTTCGATATAATTGTTAAAAGCTTCAAGAGTATCAGAGAAAACCATATGCCCGTTTTCGATCATTCTGATATCCTGGCAGGTGGCCTGAACTTCAGAAAGAATGTGTGAGGAGAATATAACAGCTTTGTCTTTCGCAATTTTTTTGATTAAGTTTCTAACTTCCAGAATCTGATTAGGATCGAGTCCGTTGGTAGGCTCATCCAGAACAACCAGTTTAGGTTCGTGAATAATTGCCTGTGCAATTCCCACACGCTGTCTGTAACCTCCGGAAAGGTTTTTAATTAAACGATGGCTGAAATGAGATATACCGCATTTTTCTTTGGCTTTTTCAACAGCAGCTCTTAAGTTTTCTTTTTCTACAAGTCTGAGCTGTGCACAGTGAATGAGGTATTCATCTACCGTAAGATCAAGGTGAAGGGGCGGTGTCTGTGGTAAAAAGCCAATTAGTTTTTTGGCTTCAACCGGATTTTCTTTCAGGTTAATGCCGTCGATATAAATATTTCCTTTGGTCTGATTTAAAACGCCGCACAGTATATTCATGGTAGTCGATTTTCCGGCCCCGTTAGATCCCAGAAGCCCCAGAATCCTGTTTTCTTTTATTTCAAAGTTTATATTTTGTATTGCCCAATCCTTACTGTATTGATGCGACAAGTCCTCAACTCTTACAATTGTTGTTTCCATAGTGTTTTTTAAAAGCGCAGGAATGTAGTATTACAACACATTCCTGCGGTATTTTTTTAGTATTTAGTATCCTGAATTTTGGGTTAAGAAGGGATTTGAACGGATAGCAGGTTCCGGAATGGGATACAGGCTGTCAGTAGTACTCCAGATTTTGTCCGTTAAAACAGAAAGGGTTTCGTTTATTTTTCCGGTTCTTTTAAGGTCGAACCATCTGTGGCCAAACTCTGCAAAAAGTTCACGTTCTCTCTCCAGGGCAATTAAATCAAGCAGCTGATTAGCATCGGTTAAGGTTGTTGGTGTTACCAAAGCTCTGCTGCGGATAACATTGATGTCTTCTCTGGCACCCGAAACATTGTTTAGTTTTACTCTGGCTTCGGCTCTTATTAAATAAAGTTCCGCCAGTCTGAACACAGTAGAACGTTCAATTGGCGCTGCCGTATAAGCGTTTTTGTATTTTCTTGGTGCTGTGCCTAAAAAAGTTCCCCTGTCGATAATATCAACGGTCCAGTTTGCTTTTCGGGCATCATCGGTTTCAAACAATGTACTTCCTTTTCTTAGTAAATAAGTTCCGGCTGTTGTAAAGGTAGCAGCGCCTTCATAAGTATAGTTTACGTTAAAGTACGGGATCTGTAAAATTGCTTCTTCATTATTGGCAATAAACGGACTATTGTTAGCTGTTAATCCGGTTATAATACCGTATGTTCCCGTCTGGCTTATTACTGCTGAGGCATGGGCCGCGGCTTCGCTCCATTTTTCCAGATACAGGTCAACTCTTGCCAGTAAAGCTTCAGCAGCCCATTTAGTAGCTCTGATACGTTCTCCGTCATAGTTTTCATAGTCGGCAGGAAGATCAGCAGCAGCTTCTGTCAAATCTTTTAAAATTTGGGCATAAACGGCTTCCTGAGTTGATTTTGGCGCCAGTGCTGACTGATCTACATTGGTCGTTAATACCAGCGGAACATCGCCCCAAAGATTAGTAAGGTTAAAAAAGCAGTAAGCTCTTAAAAACTTAGCTTCGGCAATCCATTGTTTGGCTTTAGAAGCAGTTAAAGTTTTGCTGGCACTTACCCCTTCGATTACACTGTTTGAATTGTAAATTGTTTTGTAAAAACCCGTCCACATGCTGTTCATATTGCTGTCTGTTTCCGGTATTTCATTCGAAACATATACATTGGCAATACCCGTTTTAAGAATCAGTTCATCTGAAGTCTGTCCTAAAGTAGAATGTAAAAAATTATAGTAGGTATCACTTACCATGCTTTTATAGATTCCGTTTACAGCGGCTTCGGCAGTAGGGTCGGAGGCATAAACGGTTTCAGAAGACAATTCGCTGCTTGGCAGATTAACATCAAGCATATCATCACAGCCCGTAAGTCCAATTAAAAGAAAAAACGAAAATATATGGATATATTTAAAGGAGTTATTTTTCATGATTTTTAAATTTAGAATGTAAACTGAGTTCCAAGAGTTATTGTGCGCAGCGGAGGTAAGGATAAGCCCTGTGTTTCAGGATCAAGCCCTTTGTATTTAGTAAAAGTCACTAAATTCTGTCCCTGAAGCGAAAGACGAATACTCTGCAGTGTTTTTTTGGTTGCCGTATCTAAAGGAATCAGATAGGAAGCACTAACATTTTTTAATTTGATGTAAGAAGCATCTGTTACCGAAGCATTTGATCCTATATAGTTGTAAAAACTATTTTGAAAATCAGAACTTAAAACGATTCCCTGAGCTAAATAATCATTGTATTCGTCTACCTGGAAGTTTGCTGTGCTGTAAGGGTATCCCGGCTGTGCTCCTGTTGAAGACATTAAGGTTCCGGCACTTTGTTTTACAAACTGAAACAAAAAGTCAAGTGTGAATGCTTTATAACTGATGGTGTTGGAAATTCCTCCAAAATACTGAGGATAAGTCGCACCGTTGTATTTTCTGTCACCAATTCCTGTTTGGGCAAATCCGCTTGAAATTCGGCCGTCGCCGTTTACATCTTCAAACTGTGGAAGTCCGGCTGCATTTACTCCTGTATAGTGATAAGAATAACGGCTGTTTAACGGATTACCCACTACATATTGCGAATAATAACTGGTGAATTCTATGCCTGGAAAGGATAATAATTTATTAGAATTGGTCGAAATATTGAATGACGTTGACCAGTTCAGGTTTTTAGTATGCACATTGGTGGTGCTTAGTGTAAATTCCCAGCCTTTATTTTCTACTTCGGCAGGTAAATTGGCCTGATAGGTTGTAAATCCGGCCTGTGGACTCAATGTAGCATTTACCAGCTGGTTTCCGGAAACATTTCTGTAATAAGCGGTTGTAAACGAAATACGGTCGTTAAAGAAACTTAAATCCAGGGCAGCTTCAAATTTTTTGGTTACTTCCCATTTGTAATTTGGATTGGCTATACGGGTAGCGGCCATAGCAGCATTTCCGGTTCCGTAAGTACTGCTAGAATAGGTATCGGCGTAACCGTAATCTCCAATAGCATCGCTTCCTACTTCACCATAGCTTGAACGAATTTTACCAAAACTTAACCAAGGAACATTACTAAAGAATTTTTCCTGTGTGAATACCCACGCAGCTCCAACGGAACCAAAATTTCCAAAACGGTTATTAGCTCCAAAACGGGAAGAACCGTCTCTTCTGAAATTCACATTTAAGATGTATTTGTTTTCGATGTTGTAATTCAGTCTGCTGAAAAGTGAGATATATTTATATTCCAGAGAACCGTTGGTTGCGGTTACATTTTCGGCTGTAGCCAGATTACCAATCAGGTTGTCTGAACTGTATCCGGATGAACTTACATAAGAAGGCATTTCTGATTTTCTGTTCTGCCATGAACCTCCCACTAAAGCCGTCAGGTTTCCTTTCCATATAGAAGCGGTATAATTTAACTGCGGATCAAATGAAAAATTATTAGTGTTATTCGTTGAAACCGTATACGATCTTGAGAAATCTAAATCAAGTCCGTTAGCCTCATAATACACATGGTTCATAGCCGATGCCGGCATGAATTGTTTGGACTGCATCTGAGCTCTTCCGTATCCAAGATCTGTTTTAAAAGACAAGCCGTTAAGAATTTCATACTGAATACTGAAACTGGTAATTAAGTTCGTTCCTTTATCGTCTACTTTTTTCTCTAAAGAAGCCAGTGGATTAATATCGCTAAAGTAGTCAGGTGACCAGTAGTAGCTGCCATCTGCATTGTATAACGGACGGTTTGGTGCCGTTCCTACCGCATAGGTAGTGATGTCAAAAAAAGGAAGTTTGTTATTGTCTGCCGCAAAAATAACAGAAGCTCCTAATTTTAATCTTTTGTCAAGTGTACTGTGGTTGACATTAAAATTGGTTGAGAATTTATTGTAGCTGAAATCTCCCGGAACAACGGTCGTTTCTTTATGGTACGCACCGCTCAAAAGGAAGTTGGTGGTTTCATTTCCTCCTTTTAACGAAGCTGAGTAGTTATTAAAAGTAGCTGTTCCGCCAATCAGTTTTTTCTGCCAGTTCGTCTGGGCATTTTGATCCCAGTCCAGCAGGGCAATTCCGTTACTAAAATTGCTGGCAGTATCATTACCGTTGGTTAAAGCGGTCTGCAGCATGTTTAAGTAAGCAGGAGTATCCAGTGTTTTGATCATATGGGCTACTTCTGAAACCCCGGAATTGGTAGTTACCGTAAATTCGGTTTTTCCGGATTTTCCTTTTTTAGTGGTAATCAAAACAACCCCGTTAGCCCCTCTCGATCCGTAAATTGCCGTAGCATCGGCATCTTTCAGGATTTCGATACTTTCGATATCATTAGGGTTGATAATATTAAGCGGACTGGTCGATTTTTGAGCTCCTCTGATGACATTATCATCCTGTACCTGCTGTTTGATATCATCTCCAATATATGGAACGCCGTCTACAACGTATAACGGAAGATTGTCTCCTGTAATCGAATTTCGCCCGCGGATGCTGATATTCATATCACTTCCGGCATAACCTGAAGTCTGTGTTACAAAAACACCCGGAGTTCTTCCCTGTAAACTCTGAAGAATATTGGTAATAGGCTGTTTTTCGATGTCTTCGGCCGTAATTTTAACTACAGATCCGGTTGAAGTTCTGCGGGTAGTGGTTCCGTACCCAATAACAACAATCTCGTCCAGTTTAGCTAAGTCGGGCTGCATTTTAATCGTGATAGAAGTTTTGTTTTCAACCGTAACATCTTGAGTCTTATAGCCTAAATAAGAAACTCTCAGCACATGTTTACCTGCCGGAAGTTCCAGATAAAACTGTCCGTCAAAATCGGATATTCCTTGTTTATTGCCTCCTACAAGCAAAACAGTTACACCAGGCAGAGGCTGGCCGTTTTCATCCAGGATTTTTCCCGAAAGCATATAGCTGGCCTCTTCTTCTTTCTCAGATTTTGTGTTGTTTTCTGCTGCCTTTGGTGTTTCTTTTTTATAAACCACGACATTTTTGTCTACCTGTTTGTAAACTAAATTACTGCCCTGGAATACGGTATTTAAAATGTCACTAACACTGCGTCGGCCTCTTGGTGTTGTCACTTTTGGAAAATCTTTTATGATCTGCGGCTGATAAGCAAATAGTAATCCCGTTTTATTTTCTATGGTTTTAAATAAAGTTTTAATATCCTGGTTATGAAGTTCAATATCAACTGAAATAGATTCTAAACTCTGGCCGTTCATTTCGGTGGCAAACACCATATGAGTACCGCAGGTCAATAAGAAAATGTGGAATAAACTGATTCGCATAATCATAATTGTTTTTTTTGACAAACGGAAAAATGAAGATTTCTTTTCCCTGTCAAACATGGTTGTTTTACAGCGTAATTTCATAAATTTGCATGTTTTTTAATGGTTACTGGATTAATTGTTAAAAATCTCGGCCATCTGGTGTAGGAGCTGGATGGCTTTTTTAATTTAGTTTTGGTTAATTGGTCTTTGTTTTTTTAAGGTTACTATTTATTTTCAAAGCTTTCTAAGTAGGAGGTTAGTCCGCTTTTTATCTTCTTTACTCTTTATTCTATCTTCTTTATTCTGTCTTCTTTATTCTGTCTTCTTTATTCTGTCTTCTTTATTCTATCTTCTTTATTCTATCTTCTTTATTCTTTACTCTTTACTCACAGCCTTTACCGTCTAAAACAACAGCGCCGGCCTTGTTATAATGATATTCGGTTTCAATAACACTGCAGATTACTTTCAGTACATGGTCTAAATCTTCTTCATTTAAGAAACTCGCTGTGATACGGCAGTTTTTAATTTTATCGTTAGACAGTACAATCGCCACTTTGTATTTCTGTGAAATCAGGGCAGTAGCTTCGGCCATGTTCAGATCGTCCAGAATCAGGTAATTGCTTTTCCATTCGGTTACTATGGCGGCGCTTACATTATTCTGTTCGTAATCTAAAGTGTTTTTATTGACTTTAATCTGCTGGTTAGGCGTAATCACACCGTATATTTTTTGAGTATCCCCAACCTGAACTTTACCGCGGGAAACGGTTACTTCAATATTATCTGAAGTGTTAAAAGCATTAATGTTAAAAGCCGTTCCCAGTACTTTTGTCTGCACTTTTCCGGTATGAACAATAAACGGTTTTTGTTCGTTGTACTTAATATCAAAATAAGCTTCTCCGGTAAGAGTTACTTCTCTGGTTTTACCGTTAAAAGAAGTCTGATCGTATTTCAGGCTGCTGTTATCGTTTAACAGAACTGTACTTCCGTCCGGTAAATGAACCAGCTGTTTACCACTGAAATCAATAAGGGTATTTTCGGCAATAGTAATTTGTTCTTTAACCGGTGCCGGTAAAGTTTTTTCCGGCTGGAAGAAGAATTTACTGCCTATAGCCAAAAGAGTAGTAATACTGGCCGCAGCGACGATGAGGCGGACTGTTTTTCTGCGGTTTCTTTTTTGAGGCTCTAATGGAATTACTTTTGCCTCTTTGTTTGTACCGGATAAAATATAATTCAGGATATATTCACTGTGTTCTTTGTCCAATACATCAGCAGTGCTGTCATTTTTCAGCATCATATGGATTTTCTCTTTAAGGAGATCATCATAAGTGCCTTTCTGAATAATTTCCATTATCTGCTGCTTTTCGGTTTCTGAGAGATTATTTTGCAGATAGCCTTCAAATAATTCTTCAAATTTGTTTTGCTGCATGTTTTGTTAATTAAGTTAGTACTTGTTTGTAAATGGTAATTTGGGATTTACTTATTTTTTTTTTTTTGAAAGACCTGCCAATTAATCAGGGGTAAGCCTGTTTTAGGAATGCTCTTTTGTATAAAGACGATTAAAAAAAAGGGAGGGAGTAGTTGAAAGTAAAAAAAATGTAAAAAAAACGTAAAAAAATAACCTAAGCAGGTTTTTTGAAAGAAAAGTCGTGAAGTTTAAGCTTTAAAAAACAAAAGAAGTGTCATGAACATGTTCATGTACGGAGAGATTTTAATACGCACAAATTTTAAAGCCTGTGCCATATGTTTTTTAACGGTTTCTGTAGAAATACCCAGATCTTCCCCGATTTTTTGATGGCTCAGTCCTTCCCATTTAGCCATTTTGTAAATTTTTTGCTGCTGTGGCGGGAGCTGTTCCACTATTTCATTCAGTATAACGGCATACTGCTGATCTTTGATTTCAGTATCGGTGTCGTTGGAAGCAGTCTGAAAGTTAATATCGGCAGCCAGACTGGTGTCTCTTGCTATCTTTTTAAGCATATCAAAAATGTGATTGCGGGAAATGATAAAAAGATAGTTTTCAAAACTGGTTATTTCAGCCAGGTTTTTATGGTTCTGCCAGATTTTTAGGAATACTTCCTGTACAGCTTCTTCTGCTAAGATCTGAGATTTTGTAATTTTCAGTGCTGTACCGTAAACAATGTTTTTGTGCTGGTTGTACAGCTTCGTAAAAGCCAGTTCACTTCCCTGAGATAACTCAAAAAGGAGCCTGCTTTGGTCGGAACTGAAATTGGATGACATTGTTAAGGAAATTGCATTGGTTTAGACAATATTATTACTTTTTTGAATATATGCGTTATTATACTGTGAAATAATTGTGATAAATATGGTTTTGATAATTATTTGAAAGAAATATTATATGATTTGAAAAAAAAGAATAAGCATTTTATAAATCTTTGAAACGTACTATTTTGTGTACTAAAGAATATTGAAATGATGAAAAAAAGCTGATGGTGTAAACTAAAAAAGCCTCCAAAATAGAATTTGAAGGCTTTGGATATTGTATGTTTGGGGACAAAAATTATTTAACCACTTTTACTTTATGCCCAATAGCACCAAAAGAAAGGATGATCAAGAAACAGATTAAAGGAATAATATATCCAGACTGAATATCATCATGGTTCATATCGATTAGAGTTCCCATTCCGTAAGGAATAATTGCACCTCCAACGATTGACATTACTAACCAGGAAGAACCTGTTTCTGTATTCGATTTTAAGCCTTTAATTCCTAGAGAGAAAATAGTTGGGAACATAATTGACATAAAGAATCCAATTCCGCCAAGAGCATAAATGACTACGATTCCAGAACCGTAAATAGCAACCAAGCAAAGCAATGTGCTCATTACGCAATAGATTGACAATAAAACATAATCTTTAACAAATTTTAAAAAGAACGTTCCAATAAAACGTCCAGCCATAAAAAGAAAACCATAAATTCCTAAATAATATCCGGCTGTTTTTTCGTCTAATCCAGCTCCTTGTTGTGCAATACGAATAAAGAAACTTGTAATACAAACTTGCGCTCCAACATAGAAAAACTGAGCCACAACTCCCCAGCTTAAATGTCTGAATTTTAGAACAGAGAAAAATCCCGGTTTAATTTCAGCTTCGGCATGAGTTGCTTTCATTGAAGGCAATTGTACGAAATAGAAAATAATAGCAACTAAAACTAAAATACTTCCCAAAACGATATAAGGCATTTTTACAGAAGCTGCTTCACCTAATAAATAAGCTGCTTTTTCAGCTTCTGGCATTGCAGCCATTTGTTCGGGCGTATGATTGGTTCCTGAAAGAATAAATAACGAACCGACGATAGGAGCAACCATCGCCGCTAATCCGTTGAAAGAAGCCGCTAAATTCAATCTTTTAGAAGAAGATTCCGCTGGTCCTAAAATCGCTGCATAAGGATTGGCACTAGTTTCTAAAATGGTCAAGCCACATCCAATTACGAATAAAGCAAATAGAAATAATTCGTAAGTTCTGGTATTAGCAGCAGGAACAAACAAAAATGCTCCAATAGCAAATACTAATAATCCCGTTATAATACTGTTTTTATACCCAAATCTTTTGATCAGCATCCCCGCAGGAATTGCCATTATAAAATAAGCAAAGAATACAGATGTATCAATTAAAGTAGATTGACGATTGTTTAATTCGCATGCTTTTTTCAAGTGCGGAATCAAAACGGAGTCTAAGTTGTGAGCCATTCCCCAAAGAAAAAATAGGCAGGTAACTAAAATAAAAGGCAAAAGATATTGATTTCCTTTTCCGCCTTCTGTCGGCACTTCATGTTGATCACCGGCTTGGTTTGTAATTTGCATTGTTTAGATAGTTTTTTAGTTTTTTTATAGGTTCAAAGGTTCAAAGCGACAAAGGTTCAAAGCGACAAAGGTTCAAAGTGAAGAAACCTCTGTCCCTATGCACCTTTGAACCTTTGTCCCTCAAAGAAAAATTATTTTTTCTTCACTAAAAGCAAGTGATCACAAACCAAAACGACTTCACCGCGTTGGTTGATGATTTCTACGTGTTCTGTTACGGTTCCCATTTCTGGATTTTTGGCTTCTCCTTTTTCAGAAATAGTAACTTCTGAATGAATGGTGTCGCCAATATGAACAGGTTTTACAAAACGCATTTTATCATATCCTCTTGAAAAAGCTTCAGGATTTATTTCAGAAGCCGTTAATCCGATACCGATGGCGAAAACCATAGTTCCGTGAGCGATTCTTTGTCCGAAAGGTTGTGTTTTGCACCATTCTTCGTCCATGTGGTGCGGGAAGAAATCCCCTGTGTGTCCGGCGTGAACTACAAAGTCCGTTTCTGTAATGGTTCTGCCTAAAGTTACTCGTTTGTCGTCGATTTGATAATCTTCGAAAAAAGTCGATTTAAAATACATATTCTTGATATTTTTTATCAGCCTTACTTCTAAAATACGTTTGTTTTGAAGAAGATTGAAATTTGTTTTTTTTGGTTTTGAAATATAGTGTTTTAATTACACTTCATCAAAAGAAATTCCACCGTTTTTACTACTCACATAACACGCTTCTACAACTTTCATTGTTCCTAAAACATCCTGAACGCTGGCAGACAATTTTGAGTCAGAACCCTCTTTAAAACGCATCAGATTAGACATTGCACCAATAAAGGCTTCAGGAAACCATGAACCTTCCAGTTTCACTTCTGTCCATTCGTATTCATTTTCATTATCTTTTTTTGGCAAAGCGTACTCAAAAACGTCCGGAAGACCGTCAGGATAATTCATCAGCAAGCCCATTTTTGCTTTAACAGCGCCTTTTGTTCCTTCCCATTTGATGTAGCTTTCTTCATGTTTTGGACCAAAATGGTGATCATGATTCGTATTGATGACAACATGTTTGTCTTCGCCATAATCTAAAATAATGGTAGATCGGCTTGATGATAATTTCTTAAGCGGATGTTTGGCTGTTTTCGCATAAACACTTTTCGGATTTCCCAGAAAAGATCGAATACAGTCGATATAATGAACGCTGTGGAAAAGAATCTCCAATCTCGGATGTTCTTTAATTAAAGGAAACAATTCCCAAGGCGTATTTACAGTTACTTTGAATTCTAAATCGTATAATTCACCAATAATCCCTTGATCGATTAAATATCTTGCTGCGCTTACAAAAGAAGCAAAACGCAACTGAAAGTTAATTGCAGCAACCAAATTTTTTCTTTCACACACTTCTACGATTTCACGTGCCTGAGCCAAATCATTTCCCATTGGTTTCTGAATCAAAACTGCAGCCCCGTCAGGCAATTGCTCCAGAATTTCAATGTATTGATCAGGTAAAACCGTAATATCGTAAACAGCGTTTGATGGTGCATTTTTAACCGCATCGGCAACACTTTCAAAAACATGATCGATCTTGAATTGTTTCTGTAAATCGTATGCTTTAGAAATCGTTCTGTTGGTAATACCAAAAACTTTAAATCCAGCCATTTCATAAGCAGGAAGATGAGCATCTTTTACAATACCGCTCGCTCCAATAATCACAATGGGCTGTTCTGTTTGGGGAAGTAAAGGTTTATAGGGAATATTCATTTGTTCTATATTTTGAAATTAAGCCTGCCAATTTTAATTTTTGACAGAGCTGTGTAATGTTGTTCCTTGACTTAGTTCTTTAATTTTTTTCTGAGTTTCCTCTAAAATTATAGCTGATGAAATATTGGTTTCAATCGCTTTTAAAACTGCTCCGTCAATTAATTCGGCGACTTTTGGCCAGATTGGGGTTTGAGGAAGTGTCAATGCATTTTCGTGCAGCATTTCCAGTTTATGATAAAACGGAATTAAAGTATTGATTTCCTCATCTTTCCAAGTCGATTTTCGGCATCCGATTCCGCCTTCCGTAGTTAATAATTTATCGCTTTCTGGTGTAGTAGCAAATCGTAGAAAATCGTAAGCCAATTTTTTATGCTTGCTTCCAGAACCAATCGTGTATAACCAATATACATTCAGAGAAGCTGTTTTATGGCCAGGATCAGATGGGAGCGAAGTGATATCGATTTTTCCTTTCACTTTCGATTCTTCTATTACTTCAGCCATAGACGCAAATCCGAACCAGTTGATGGCCATTGCGGCTTGTCCTTCGGCGAAAGCCAAACCTGCTTCAACAGAACCAAATTCTCTTGATTTTGGATGAACCGCATTTTTGTCATTGACCATTTTTCTATAAAAATCCAATGCTTTTATGGCTGCTTCATTGTGAATGTCAATCTGATTTTTTTTGTTTAATAATGAACCGCCTCGCGTCCATAACTGCAGACAGAAATCAAAAACCATATTGTGTCCGTCTGGATAATTGGCAAAAACACAGCCGTATAAATCTTGTTCGGGACGATTGAAAAAGGTTGCAATTTCTGAGAATTCCTGCCAGGTTTTTGGTGTGGAAAGTTCGTAACCAAATTGTTTTTTAAAATTAGCTTTTTCTGTTTCGTTTTCGAATAAATCTTTTCTGTAAATAAAACATTCTGGACCATCATGAAAAGGAAGTCCGAAAATGCCGTTGCTTAATTTTTGTAAATGCAGAAGCGATTTATGCCATCCAAAAGGGTAATTTTCTGGCGGATTTTCTCCAATTAAAGAAAACAAATTTAGAACCGCATTTTCGTTTGCAGCATCAAAAATCCAATCGGTATTGATATGAGCGATATCCCATTTCCCTTCTTTTAAACCTTTTTCTGAAATCGTGGTTTCATATAAATCATGAAGTTCTAATGCAACCATTTCAGCCTCAATTTTTATATTGTTTTGAAGTGAAAATGCATCCCATAGTTTTCGAAGTGTACTTTCGAAAGGATCGAATTTACGAACGGCGATTCTAATTTTTTCCATTAACAGTCTATAAATTCTTTAATAATTTTTTCGTTGTCCTGACCTAGTTTTGGAGAACCTTTTCCTGAAGTCAGATATTCACCGTCAATTTTTATCGGACAGCGTGTTGTTTTATAAGTGTAGCCGTCAAGCATTTCGACTTGCTGCGTAAAATTCAAAACCTTGAATCCATCTTCAGCAAATAACTGCTGATAGTTTAAAACTCCTGCACACCAAATATCTGCGGGTTCTAAAATATCCAGCCAAAACTGAGTTTCCTGCGTCTGTAAATGATCGGCAAGTATATTTTTGATTTCGTCTCTAAGCGTAAATTTATTTTCAGGAAATTGCAATAAAGCATCACATTTCAGCAGAGAAGCCAAAACAGGAATCGAGCCCATTGCAAGTGCCAGATAACCGTTTTTGGTTTTGTAAATTCCATAAGGCGCGCCCAAATAAGCGTGCGCGTTATTGGTTTTGGTTCTTACAGGCAATTCACCGCCGTCATTGAAGAAAGTGGTAATGGTTTCAAATTGAAAATCAAATGCTGATTCCAGCATGCTTACCTGAATTTGTGCTCCAATATTATGCGTTGCTTTTCTGTATAAAGCAGCTAAAATTCCTTGTGCCAAATGTGCTCCGGCTAACATATCCACAATCGATAATCCCATTGGAACCGGACCATCTTCCTGATTACCGCTTAACCAGGTCAAAGCCGTTAAAGATTGTAAAAGCAAATCCTGACCTGGTAGATCCTTTAAATCAGGATGCTCTCCAAAACCAGAAATCGAAGCATAAATCACATTCGGATTAATGATTTTTACGTCGTCATAACTTAGTCCGATGCGTTCCATAACTCCGGGTCTGAAATTATGCATGACAACATCGGCTTTAGCTAATAATTTTTTTAGTTTTTGAAGCTCTTCTAGCTGTTTAAAATCAATGGCGAAAGATTCTTTGTTTCTGTTGATGGTATGAAAAACAGACGACTCGCCATTCATAATCAAGTCAGAAGTATATAAGGTACGGCAGATATCTCCCGTTCCCGGTTTTTCAATTTTTATAACGCGTGTACCCAAATCTGCCAGACGCAAACTCGCAGACGGCCCCGAAAGAAACTGACTGAAATCTATAATTAAATAATCTTCTAAAGGTTTCATTTCTGGTTGTTTAAAAATTGTTCATGTATATTCAAATTATCTTGACCAACTTTCGGAGCAGCTTTTTCGCTTAATAGAATTTCACCGTCCAACTGAATCGGACTTCTCGTTGTTACTAAAGTTTCGCCTTCGGTATTTTTCACCGTTTGTTTCAGCTGTAATTCATTCACAAAAGGCTGACTGTCTAATTCTTCGTAATTAAAAACTTTTCCGCACCAAATGCCTTCTTTTTGCAGGATTTCAATCCAGTAATCAGAAGTTTGGGTTTTAATTCTTTCACTTAAAATCGTTCTGATTTCATCTCTTTTTTCAAACCAAAGATGTTTATCCGCGTAAGCGTTTAAATCCAAACCTAAAGTTTTTCCAATGAAAATTAAATCACCCATTGCTAATGATAAATAACCGTCCTGAGTTGGGTAAACACCATAAGGAGCGCTTAAGAAAGCATGCGCACTTCCTTTAATATCGCCTCTTTCAGGCTGTTGTCCACCATCATTTAAAAAAGAAGTAATGGCTTCAAATTGTACATCCAAAATGGATTCCAACAGACTAACTTCAACCAAAACGCCTTTTTTGGTTTTAGCTCTTTTTAAAAGTGCCGCTAAAATTCCTTGTACAAAATGATTCCCGCACATTAAATCGGCTACAGCCAAACCAAAAGGAACTGGGCCTTGACTTTTGCGTCCGCTCAACCAGCTTAATCCAGAAAGCGATTGCAGTAGTAAATCTTGCCCCGGTTTCTTAGCCCACGGACCTTCATTTCCGTAACCTGTAATAGTTCCGTAAATAATCTGCGGATTTATAGAAAGCGTATTTTCAAAATCTAAACCGATTTTTTCCATTACTCCAGGTCTGAAATTGTGCGTCATAATATCCGCCTTTTCGATTAGTTTTTTAATTAAAACCAAATCGTCTGGATTTTTCAAATCGGCTGCAAAAGATTCTTTATTTCTGTTAATGGTATGAAAAAGCAAACTGCTGTCATCCACAAACAAATCTTTAATACTCAATTGTCTGCAGGCTTCACCTTTTACAGGACGTTCAATTTTGATGACGCGTGCGCCCAAATCAGCTAGTTTTAATCCAGCCGAAGGTCCTGCTAAAAACTGGCAGAATTCCAGAACAATTAATCCTTCTAAAGGTCTCATACAGTCTGGATTTTTAGAGATTTCGCGTAAAGCGAATTCATTTCTTCCAAAACTTTCAATTCGTCTCCGCCATTCATCAAATAATTACGAACCACATCTCCAGCATGATCTTGGAAATACATATGTCCGTAATATCTTGGACGAAGGAAAGCGCGTTCTAACGCAGGAAGTGTATTTTTGAAATAATCATGCGTCACGCCATTAATTCTCTCGCTTTTCCAAGCTTGTAAATGACCCGGCTGACCGCCATTATCTGTATAAATATTCTGTTGAACTTGCGATGAACACGTAAATTCAGCATATTTTATGGCAGTTTCAATATGTTCGCTAAATGATGAAACAGCCAAACCAGTTCCGCCTAAAGACGAAATCATTGGATTGTTATTTAAACTTACTAAATCATAAAAATGTAAAAGATTACGGCTGTAGCCAATGCGAGAATAGTTAGAATAACCGTAAGCAAAAGGGCAATAGGCAATTTCGTCTGAATTAACCATTGCTTCGTAAACCTGAATTGGGTTACGATTAAAATTAGCAGGATTAATCAATTGAGCCAGTTCTCTAAACATTTGAAGCGCTTTGATTCCAGTTGTTTCAGAAATCACTTTTTGTTCAGAAAGAAAAGGAGCTTCACCCAAACTACAGCAAAACATATAAAAACTCATTAAAACATCTACCGGTATTCCGGCAAAAGCAACTAAACCTTTTTTAGCCAATACTAGTAAATCATCATACGTTTTAGGAACTTCTAAATTGTTTTTTTTCAAAAGATCCAATCGGGCAGAAGCAACCGGAGTTGCTGCATCAATTGGCAACGCCCATAATTTGTCGTGAAAAACATAACTTCCGTATGATTTTCCAACCGTGTTACTTTCTTGATCTTTAATATATTCGTTTGATAAATAATCAGATAACGGAAGAATCGCCTTGGTCTGAGCTCCAAAACCTGTCCAAGGATGATCGATAACCAATAGATCGAATCTTTTGGCTAAGTCTTCGATAGAAGCATCGGCAAATTCTTGTAAGCTTCTTTTCTCCCAAGAAATTTCAACTTCAGGATGTAGTTCAGTAAAACGCTGCGATGTGGCAACCATAGGAAGCAAACCTCTTGTATGATTCCAAGTTATGCCTTTTAATTTTATCATTTTTGTATAGGAATTTTTGGTAGTGAAATCGATTGAAATAATAAATGTAAAATTTACAATTACAAAAGTAGGAATAAGATTGAAATGAACAAGAAATCCTTTCTTTTTAAGAAATCTTTTTTACATAAATCGATTATTAGTGATAGAATTTTTACAAACCGTCTAAAAAATGTTATAAAAATTTAAAGTTTAGTCATTTTCATTAACGGAAAATAAAATATAACTCGGATATTAATTTTTAAAAAGTATTTTTGTAATTGTGTTTTTTACATTTATTAATTTTGCTATGCTCTTTTTGAAGAATTTGGAATTGATAAATAAAAAATTACTGCAAATTATAAACTAACAACTAAAAATATACGATTATGAAATTAATACGTTTTGGAGAAATCGGAAAAGAGAAACCTGGAGTTTTGATTGGAGAGAAAAGATATGATGTTTCTTCACTTGTAACCGATTTTAACGAAAGTTTCTTTGAAGAGAACGGACTAGAAAAATTACAAAAAGCATTAGAAAGCAATCCGACTTTGCCAGAAGTAGATGCTTCGGTACGTTTGGGGTCACCTGTGGCTCGTCCTTCAAAAATTATCTGCATTGGTTTAAATTATATCGATCACTGTAAAGAAACCAACGCACCGATTCCGACAGAACCTATTATTTTCTTCAAATCGACAACTTCTTTGTGTGGTCCAGACGATGATTTAATCATTCCAAAAAATAGTGAAAAAACAGATTGGGAAGTCGAATTGGCTTTTATCGTTGGAAAAAAAGCAAGTTATGTGGAAGAAGCAGATGCCTTGGATTATGTGGCTGGATATGCTTTATTGAATGATTACAGCGAAAGAGCTTTCCAGTTGGAGCGCGGCGGACAATGGGCTAAAGGAAAAGGAAGTGACACTTTTGCGCCTCTTGGGCCATTCTTGGCAACAAAAGACGAAATCGCTGATGTAGATAATTTAAAAATGTGGCTGACTGTAAATGGTAAAAAATATCAAGACAGCAATACATTGAATCTGGTTTTCAAAATTCCTTATCTACTGCATTATTTGAGTCAGTTTATGACCTTGCTTCCAGGCGATATCATCAGTACGGGAACACCTCCGGGAGTTGGTTTAGGAATAAAACCGGATCCGATTTACATTAAAGCGGGTGATGTTATTGAGCTTGGAATTGAAGGTTTAGGAACAAGTAAACAAAAAGCGGTTGCTTATAAAAAATAATGTAACTATCTGTTATTGTACTAACGAATGATGACGCGGATAAGACAGATTCGCTATCGCGAAGACACGGATTTAACGGATTTTTTTCAATTTTCTTTAAAATAAAATCCGTTATAATCCGCGTTTTTACGAAGTAAATCCGTTTCATCCGCGTCTAATTAGAAATTTAAACAAAATAAAAAATGAAATATATTGTTTGCGAAAAACCGCAAGAATTTTTACTAAAAGAAACCAATATTCCAGAACCAAAAGAAGGGGAAGTTTTATTGAAAATTAAAAGAATCGGAATCTGTGGGACTGATATTCATGCTTTTGGTGGAACTCAGCCTTATTTTGAATATCCAAGAATTTTAGGTCACGAATTAGCAGCTGAATATGTAAAAGGAAATGCAGCAGGTTTCAAATCGGGAGATAAAGTAACTTTTATTCCGTATTTCAACTGCGGAAAATGTGTTGCCTGTAGAAACGGCTTAACAAATTGCTGTGTAAATATTAAAGTTTTTGGAGTTCATATTGATGGCGGAATGGCTGAATATGTGTCGATTCCGGAACAATATTTATTGCACGGTCAAGGTTTAGATTATGATGAATTGGCTTTGGTTGAACCTTTGGCAATTGCGGCGCATGGAGTTAGAAGAGCGGCAGTAAAACCAACGGACACCGTTTTGGTGATGGGAGCAGGGCCAATCGGAATTGGTTTGATTCAGTTTGCTAAAATTGCAGGAGCAAAAGTAATCGTTATGGATATTAACGATTATAGATTGAATTTCTGTAAAGAACAATTGCAGGCTGATGAAACGATTAATCCATTAAATGATGATGTTGCTCAAAAATTAGCGGAATTAACAAACGGTGATATGGCGAATGTCGTAATTGATGCGACTGGAAATCAGAAAGTGATGAACAGCGCTTTCAATTATATTTCACATGGTGGAAGATTTGTTTTGGTTGGACTTCAAAAAGGAGAATTAAGTTTTAGTCATCCTGATTTCCACAAAAGAGAATCGACTTTAATGAGCAGCAGAAATGCAACAATTGAAGATTTCGAATATGTAATGAAATGCCTTAAAGAGGGAAAAATCGATCCGAAGAAATATATCACACACAGAACGAGTTTTGATGGAATGATTACTGATTTTGGGAATTTGATTGATCCGAAGAATAATGTGATTAAGGCGTTGATTGAAATAGAATAATTTTTTTTAACACATAGAAACATAGATTTTTATTGTTTGTAAAAGAGAATAAAAAAGAAACTAGTTTCTTAACACATAGCTATGTGTGTTAATGCAAGTAAAACGCCTTTGAGCGGTTTTAAAATCTATGTTTCTATGTGTTTAAAAATAAATCTTAAATAACCACAAAAATGGATTTAAACTTAAAAAATAAAATAGTTGTCGTTTCTGGTTCGGCTGGAAAAGAAGGCAGTATCGGAGAAACGATTGTAAACAGATTAGCCGATGAAGGTGCAATTCCTGTTTTAGTTGACAGAAATGCAAGAGGTTTCGAATATGCAGAAAGATTGCAAAAAAGAGGCATTAATTCTTTATTTGTACAAACTGACGTTACCGATTCTGTTGCGATAGAAAATGCTGTAAAAGTAATTGGGGCTAAATACGGAAGAATCGATGCTGTAATCAATAACGTTGGTGTTAATGATGGAGCAGGATTAGACGCTTCTTATGAGGAATTTATGGATTCTCTGAAACTGAATGTGGTAAGTTATTTTTTATTGGTAAAATATGCACTTCCCTTTTTAAAAGAATCAAAAGGAAATATTTTGAA
This sequence comes from Flavobacterium sp. FG19, assembly GCF_057809475.1. NCBI lineage: Bacteria > Pseudomonadati > Bacteroidota > Flavobacteriia > Flavobacteriales > Flavobacteriaceae > Flavobacterium > Flavobacterium sp. FG19. The sequence goes on from NZ_JBMDKA010000010.1 coordinate 25,005, forward strand.
TATCGGTTCAAAAGTTGCCTTAACTGGACAGGGTGGAACTTCTGGTTACGCTGCTGCGAAAGGGGGAGTTTTAGGCTTAACAAGAGAATGGGCTGTAGATTTGATTCAGTACGGAATCCGTTCAAATGCAATTATCATTGCTGAAAGTTATACGCCAGCTTACGAAGACTGGATTAAAACATTGCCAGATGGAGAAGCGGTCTTGAAAAAAATTAGTAAAACGATTCCATTAGAAAGCCGAATGACCAAAACAGAAGAAATTGCAGATACGGCACTTTTTGTCATTTCTGAAAAATCATCGCATACTACAGGACAATTTGTTTTTGTGGATGGAGGTTACGTACATTTAGACCGCGCTTTAATCAGCGATGTTAATTAAAAAGTTATGAGTAAAAGAATAGATTCCCATCAGCATTTTTGGGTATTTGATCCTGTTCGAGACAGTTGGATCGATGAAACCATGCAGAATATTCAAAGAGATTTTCTTCCAGAAGATTTAGAGCCATTATTAAGTGCCAATCAGTTTGAAGGCTGTGTGGCAGTTCAGGCAAGTCAATCAGAAGAAGAAACTCAGTTTTTATTGGATTTAGCTTCTAAAAATGATTTCATAAAAGGAGTTGTAGGCTGGATAGATTTACGAAATGAGAATATTGAAGAACGTTTGCAATTCGTTTCAAATCAAAAAAAACTAAAAGGTTTTAGACATGTAGTTCAAGGCGAAGCCGATGATTTTATGGATGGTGAGGAATTCAGAAGAGGAATCAAAGCATTAAAACCATTTAATTATACTTACGATATTTTAATTTTTCATAGACAACTTCCGGCAGCAATACGTTTGGTTAAAGATTTTCCAAACCAAAAGTTTGTAATCGACCATATTGCGAAACCAGATATTAAATCAGGAAGTATTGATTCTTGGAAAAAAGGCATCGAAGAAATAGCAAAATACGACAATGTTTGGTGCAAAATCTCTGGAATGGTCACAGAAGCCGACTGGAAAAACTGGAAACCAGAAGATTTGAAACCTTATTTAGATGTAATTTTTGAAAACTTCTCAGCTGATAAATTAATGTACGGATCAGACTGGCCGGTTCTCAATGTTGCTTCAGATTATAATGAAGTGGTAAAAACTTTAGAAGATTATATTTCGAAGTTTTCTATTGAAGATCAGAATAAGATTTGGTTTGAAAATGCGAATGAGTTTTATAAGTTATAAGTTATGAGTTATGAGTTATGAGTTATGAGTTATGAGTTATGAGTTGGCTCATAAATTAGAAAGCCTGAAAGGCTCGTGCCATAAACACTGGGCAACGCCCAGTGACAGCAGATAGACCCACATAATAAAGCCCTGAAAGGGCATAAGCAATTACATGACGATTAATGCTTACGCCCTTTCAGGGTTTTTATTATGCTGTTCTATATCAATTCATAGGGCGTTGCCCTATGGTGATGCTTTTAGGCCTTTGGCCTCTTCTTAACAAGGTTAAAATATAGCCCGTGGTTTCAACCACGGGGACACAATGTGAGAAATGCTATACGTGACAATATTACGTCCCCGTGGTTGAAACCACGGGCTATATTTGAAAATTGGATTCTAGTTATTTCTCCCTTTGGGCTGTAAAACTTTCCGTTTTTACTCTTTCAAAACATTATTTTGCGGAGCCCATTTCTTCTGCCATTCATGATATTTTTTCAATGCTTTTTCAGGTTTATCTGTATACCAGGCATAACCAGTTCTTCTTTCACGGCTTACTTCGGCTAAGGAATATAAAAACTCACTATCACGATCACTGAACAAAGGTCTGTGTGTTTTTAGTTCATAATATCTCGTCCAGATTGGCGGAGCCGTCGGATCGTTTACGACTCTTACATCGTTTTTGATTTTCTTGTATTTCGATTCCATTTCTTCAGCTGCAAAACTTTCAACTCTAGTGTTGTAAATTTTAGAATCCTGAAACCATTTTATGGCACCCTGAATAGCATTAATGATCTTTTCATTTGGTTTATCAATATCCATTAGAAATAAAACGACATCAACACTTTCTGCATTGCAGATGCTTGGCGGTTCAAATTTACGTGCCCAGGCCGGTTCAAGCGTTATTTCATCGTGTTGTTGACACCAGGCAGTTAATTTTCCGTTGTCTTTAATCTGCATTTTTAAAATACAGTCCAGTCCTTTTTGATAAGCTGCAACTACTTTTTTTCTGGTTTTAGCATCAATAAAAGCATATTCAGGATCATTATTTACAATCTTTTTCAGGAGATTCATAATTCCCATATAAGCTCCGTCATTAAACGTAATATGTCTGCTATAACCTTTTTCTAAAGGGAAATATTGTGGCCAGCCTCCGTTTGGATATTGGGCTTTTATGGTAAAATTTATACCTCTCAGACAGCCATCTTTATACTTCGAATCTTTTGTGAGTGTATAAACCTGCGCCAGATAATGGATATGAGTGTAAGTCGTTTCATTATCAAAAGTCGTATGTTCAATATATTTTGTTTTAACAACGCTGTCAACTTGTTGTGGCGTCAAGATAGCTTTCATATCGTAGTTCTTTGGCCATCCGCCATTGTCACGCTGGAAATACAGAATATTATCGGCGATTTTGGTATAATCCGTTTCGGCATATTTCGGCTGATTCGGAATTGGATTTATAATATTGGTTTTGTCTTTTATGAAATACCAATGATTAGTGCCATCAGTAAAAGGTTTGGTGCTTATTTCGCTATTTGTCTGTGCATTTAAACATAAAACGGAAAAGATACAAAACGTTACTGCCAGTAATTTTGAATTGTTTACGGAATTGAACATAGAACGTTTGTATTAGAATTTAACCGCTTTCTTAGGAACGCTTTTATCAACTGTAGTTGTTTTTGACAAATTAGAACCGCTTAAATCGATATTTTTACTCGCTTCGCCTGCAATTGTAATGGTATTAGAAGAAGAAGGATTAAATGTTACATTTTTCAGAGAAAGATTTTGAGCATTGTAAATCTCAAATGCGTTTTTAGCCTGAATATCTAATTGTAAGTCATTTAATTTTATTCCTTTAGCATCAATAATCGAAAATCCTTTTTCTGCTTTAGCAATTAAGTTCGTGATTTCAATATTCTCTAAATTCATTTCAGGCAAACCTTGTAGAAATACTGCTTGCTGAGCACCTTTTATTGTAATATTTTTGATTGTAATGTTTTTGAATTGAGGTGTTTCAACTGTTACAGGCATTGCTTTATTAACGATTTTGTCTCCGCCTTCTTCCAATGTTTCAGCAATCGATTTCCCACCGTAATACAAATTAAAAGAAATAGCCTGAGAAGGAATATCAGTCATAAACACATCCGAAATAAAAATGTTTTCAACTACACCGCCTCTTCCGCGGGCACTTTTAAAACGTAAACCTACGTCTGTTCCCATAAAAGTACAATTAGAAACGTGAAGGTTTTTTACACCACCAGACATTTCACTTCCTACTGTAACTCCACCGTGACCATGATAAACAATATTATTTCTTACAATGATGTTTTCGCAAGGAACACCTCTTTCACGTCCGTCTTTATCTTTTCCAGATTTGATACAGATGGCATCATCTCCTACGTCAAAACTTGAATTTTCGACCAATACGTTTTTACAGCATTCTACATCAAGTCCGTCTCCATTTTGAGAATACCAAGGATTGCGAACACTTACATTTCGAACAATCAAATCTTCCACCATAAAAGGGTGAATGTTCCAAGCAGGAGAATTCTGAAAAACAGGACCGTCCAATAAAACTCTCTTGCTGTTTTGAATGCTTACCATTACAGGGCGAAGAAAATCATGAATGGTTTCAAATTCTTCTTTGGTTTTTAAGTCAGGACGTACATTTTGGTCAGCACCCTTAGAGGCATTCATAAAAACCTCTGATGGATACCAGCTTGTTTTGTCTTTATTTAAAACACCGCCTTTTGAAATAACCTCTTTCCATTGACTGTCTGTTACTTTACTTTTCTTAACCTGTCTCCAGACTTCTCCTGAACCGTCCCAAACCCCAGTTCCAGTAAAAGCAATGTTTTCAAGGTTTTTACCATAAATAGGTGAGATACAGCGCCAAGTATTTAAACCTTCAAAGTTGGTTTCAACCAAAGGATACAAAGTTTTGTCTGGAGAAAATTTTATCAGAGCACCTCTTTCGGCATGCAGCTCAATATTACTTTTTAATATAATTGGGCCTGTAAGCCAGATTCCAGGAGGAATAATTAGTTTTCCACCGCCTTTTTTAAACAACGCATCAATCGCATCAGCAAAAGCTTTTGTATTTAAAACATAACCGCCGTTTACAGCTCCAAAGTCTTTCAGATTTACGCTGTTGTTAGGAATAACAGGTTCGTTAATTTTAGACATTTTAAACTCAATGTTTTGGTAAGTGTCGCCTGAGGCGTTTTGGGCATTGAGATTCTTAGTACTCAAACACATCACAAGAGCAAGTGCAAGAGAAGCAAATTGTAGTCGGTTGGTTTTCATTGTTAGTAAATTTTTTGGTGTTTATTTTATTTATATGAAATTTTAACTACATATAAATAATAATTTTTAAATGTAATCGATTACACAAATCTATTAAAAAAATATTACGAAAAGCTATTTTTAGGCAGTTTATCACAGAATTATTATGAATTTAACTTTTTTTGATTGTGAAATCATAAGATAATGAAAAGTCAGGTTTTGAAAGAGAATGTCTTAAGCGCAATATTACAGGAGGGTACAGGATGCCTGTCATTTTATATTCTTTTAAATTGTGCCTGTTATTTGGTAAAAGTGTTAAAAATACATTTATTTGTAAAAATTATAGCGCTTTAAATAAATGCCTCGTAATTTTAGCACAAGAAAAAAATCAATACTATAAATAATGCGTTTAATTCCTTTCAACAAATTACTGATTGTTTTTTTGATGGTATTCACAATTTCGGCAAGTGGAGCTGAAATCTGGGTTTCGCCATCAGGAAAAGATTCGAACATCGGGACAAAATCAAGTCCGCTGGCAACGGTTCACATGGCAATGCGAAAAGCTAGAGAACTTCGTCGATTAAAAGATCCATCCATAAAAGACGGAATCCGAATCATAGTAATGAACGGAACATATTATTTAAACGAACCTTTATTTGTAAGACCAGAAGATTCTGGAACTGCTGATAGCCCAACAATTATTCAAGCTGATGTAAATGCAAAGCCTATTATAAGCGGTGGAATCGAAATTAAAAATTGGACAAAATCAACAACTGTTATTAACGGACTAAAAAAAGGTGCAGTTTGGGTGGCAGATGCGCCTAGAAAAGCAGGAACTTTAATTGATTTCAGACAATTATGGGTTAATGATAAAAAAGCTGTTAGAGCCAAAAATACAGCTGGAAATTCAATGGAAAGAATCTTGTCTTGGGATCACGAATCGCAGACTTGCTGGATTCCGTTTAAAGATAAATCGGTAAAGTTTGAACCGGGAATGGAAATGTTTATCGTACAATGGTGGTCGAATGCGAATCTTAGAATTAAAAATATAGAAGTTCAGAAAGACAGTGCCAGACTTTCGTTTGAAGAACCTGAAAGCAGAATTCAAAGTGAACACCCATGGCCAGCGCCTTGGATTTCTAAAAATAACGGAAATTCAGCTTATTTTTTAAATAATGCTTTTTCACTTTTAAATGAACCGGGAGAATGGTTTTTAGATAAGAAAAATGCCAAAATCTATTATATCCCAAGAGCTGGAGAAGATATTGCCACAGCTAAAGTTACTGCTCCGGTTTTAGAAAATCTTCTAGAAGTAAAAGGAACAATAGATTCTCCTGTACATCATTTTCAGTTTAAAGGAATTTCGTTTCAGTACAGCAACTGGCTTCGTCCTTCACAGCAAGGTCATGTTCCGTTGCAGTCAGGATTATATTTGTTGGATGCTTATAAATTGAAACAGCCGGGAACGCCAAATCAGGCGAATTTAGAGAATCAGGCTTGGGTTGGAAGACCTCGTGCAGCGGTTGAAGTAAATTATGCCAATAATATTTTGTTTGAATCGTGTCGTTTTGAGCATTTAGCTTCAACTGGTTTAGATCTAAATAAAGGAACAAATCATAATACCGTAAAAGGAAATTTATTTAAAGATATTGGCGGAAGTGCCATCAATGTTGGGATTTTCTCTGAGGAAGCTTTTGAAGCGCATTTGCCTTTAATCATAAAAGACGAAAGGGAAATGTGTTCGGATGAAGTAATTGCTGATAATTTAATCACAAATGTAACCAATGAAGATTGGGGAACTTTAGGAATCAGTGCTGGTTTTGTTAGAAACATTACAATTGAACATAACGAAATTTCGGATGTGTCGTATTCTGGAATGGCAATGGGCTGGGGTTGGACGCACACGCCAAACGTGATGCAGAACAACAAAATTCTAGGAAATAAAATTCATCATTATGCGAAACATTTGCATGATGTTGCTGGAATTTATACGCTTTCTGCTCAGCCAGGAAGCCGAATTGAAGAGAATTATATCGACAAAGTTTACAACAGTCCGTATGCGCACGATCCGTTTTTATGGCTGTATTTGTATACTGACGAAGGAAGCGAAGGCTTTACGATTAAAAACAATTGGATTGCAGAAAAGAAAATCCTGAAAAACCATAATGGTCCAAAAGGAAATATCTGGGAACACAACGATCCGTATGTAAGTGTCAAAATTAAAGATGCTGCAGGAATCAGAGCGCCTTACAAAGATTTAGAAAAAGAAGTTGTAATCGATGAAAAATGGGGATTGCAAGAAATGCCAAAACCTTATGCCATCGAATTAATAGGTTCTGATTTTGATATCGAAAAAATCAAATCGACTTTAACCGGATTTAGAATTGTAGGTCAGGAATTGTACCAATGGAAAAATCATTTGGTTATTTACGGAAAAATGAATCAACCCGAAAGAACGAAACGTAAATTGGCAGGCGCTTTTCCTTCTTTAGAAATTAAAATCTATGAAGATTTGGTTTACGATTTCCAAAATTTCGAAAGATGTAAAGACTCAAAACCAGCATCAGATTGGGAAAATGTTGTTTTAACAGCCAATCTTCCTGCTGATGAAAAATTGCAAAAAGAATATGTGGAGTATCATAAAACGCAATTCGAAAAATGGCCAGAAGTTGCTAAAGGTTTCTGTAATGCCGATTTTCAGCAATTGCAGGTCTTTAAAAACGAAAGACAATTGATTTTGATTATTAGTATTCCGAAAGGTGAAAATCTGGATAAACTCAACCCAAAAACAACAGAATATAACCCAAGAGTAGATCAATGGAACGCCTTAATGAAAAAATATCAAACGGGAATTGAAGGCACAAAACCAGACGAAACCTGGATTTTCTTAAACAAAGTAGAAACGAAATAAAGAGAGATAGCCACGAATTCACGAATTTTCTTTTTAAAATCTTTTCGATTATTTTTTCGAATAATTCGAATTAATATTACATCTAGATTGTAAAAAAATAATTCGTGAATTCGTGGCTAAAAAAAAACTAATAATCTAAACTAACCACCAATGTTAAAAATAGCCATTCTGGGACTTGGAGAAGGACGAAGCACAATGTCAGCAGCTATAGAAAGTTCAAAACTAGAACTCGTTAAAATCTGCGACCGAAACGAAGAATTATGTAAACAACGCGCAAAAGAATTCGATTTTCATTCGTACACCACCAATTACGATGATTTGTTAAACGATGCTTCAATTGATATTATAGCGATTTACACGCCAGATCATTTGCATGCACAACATGTAAAACAAGCTTTGTTACACGGAAAACATGTTGTTTGCACCAAACCATTTATCGATGATTTATCAGATGCAAAAGAATTGTTAGAGTTAAGCAAATCAACTGGTAAAAAAGTTTTCATTGGTCAAAGTTCTCGTTTCTTCGAACCAGCCAAAAGACAAAGAGCCGATTACGAAGCAGGTTTAATTGGGCATTTAATCACAATCGAAGCCCAATATCACGCCGATCACAGATGGTTTTTAAAGAAAGAATGGTCGCTTTTGCAATCGTTTAAATGGTTGTATGGAGGTTTGAGCCATCCTGTGGATTTCATCAGATGGTATCTTCCAAATATCCAAGAAGTGATGGGGTACGGAATGATCAGCAGTAATGGACAATCTGCGGGTTTGAAGAATGAAGATACGATGCATTTTATCTTCAAAGCAACCGATGGAAGAATTGCTCGTGTGAGCGGTGTGTATACTTCGCCAACTCAGCCGGCGCAACGTGACAGCGGAATGAGTACGATTTTAAGAGCAACAGAAGGTGCAAGCCAAGCTGATTATCATGAACTGCGTTATGCCATTACAGATAGAACAGGAGAAGAAAAAGTGATTACTTGGGGCGACAGTACCATAAAATATTATTTCCGTTTTGAAGGACAAAGCCATCACGGTGGGGAATATCAGAATTATTTAGAATATTTTACAGATAGTATCGAGCAAGGTTTTGAAGCGTATCCAAATATGGAAGAAGGAATTGGAACTGTGGCTTTGTTACAAGCAATGGACAAATCTTTGCAAACTGGAATGCCGGTTAAAATTGCAGATATTCTTAACGAATACGGACTATGAACAGTATCTACGATAAATTAACCACGCTCGATTTTATAATTGTTGCGGGTTATTTGGTGGCTTTATTAGTCATTGGGTATGTGGTAAGTATGAAGCAGAGAAAGAAAAACGAAACGCTTTTTCTTGCCGGAAATTCTTTAAACTGGTACAGCATCGGGTTTAATATGTGGGGAACCAATGTTGGGCCTTCGTCATTATTGGCTTTTGCAAGTATTGGTTATGCTACGGGAATTGTAGCCGGAAATTTTGAATGGTACGCTTTTGTGTTTTTACTGCTTTTGGCAATGGTTTTTGCACCAAGATATATTGCGAGTAAAGTAAGCACAATGCCCGAATATATGGGGAAACGTTATGGCGACAGTACACAGAACATTTTGGCTTGGTACGCTTTGGTGAAAATATTAGTAAGCTGGTTATCTCTAGGATTATTCAGCGGAGGTGTTTTAGTGCGTCAGATTTTAGGAATTCCGATGTGGCAGAGTGTTACGGTTTTAGTGATCTTCTCTGGAATTTTCACTTTTGCGGGAGGATTAAAAGCAATTGCGAAAGTCAATGTTTTTCAGATGATTCTGCTGATTGTAGTTTCACTAACGCTTTCGTATTTAGGATTACAGAAAGTGGGCGGAATCGAAGCTTTAGCTGCAAAAACACCATCCAACTTTTGGAATTTAGTTCGCCCTTCTGACGATGCAAGTTATCCGTGGCCGGCTATTTTGTTGGGATATCCAGTTGCTGCAGTTGCTTTTTTCTGTACCGATCAATCGATGGTGCAAAGTGTTTTAGGAGCGAAAAACTTAGAACAAGGGCAATTAGGAGTTAATTTCATTGGGTGGTTAAAAGTTATGGCTTTGCCGTTGTTTATTCTTCCTGGAATTTTATGTTATGCGTTATATCCCGAATTAGGAAGCAATTCAGACTTAGCTTATATGACCATGGTTACGAATCTTTTCCCAAGCGGAATGAATGGTTTGGTAATCTGTGTGATGATTGCAGTTTTGGTAGGAACAATAGGTTCTTCTCTAAACGCTTTAAGTACCGTTTTTACCAATGATATTTACGTGAAAAAAATCAACCCAACAGCGACGATTCAGGATCAAATTAAAATTGGCCGATTAACAATTGCTGCTGGATGTGTTTTTGCGATTCTAATTGCCGTTGCGATTGACAATATCAAAGGACAGAATTTATTCAACATTTTTCAGGCGGTTTTAGGGTTCTTGGCGCCTTCGTTATCTGTTGTTTTTCTTTTGAGTGTTTTCTGGAAACGCACAACCAAAAAAGCCGTAAATGCAACTCTTTCTTGGGGTTCGGCTTTTAGTTTGTTTGTTGGGGTTTTGTATCTATGGATTTTCCCTGCCGATAAATATCCAGTTTGGCCTCATTTTTTATTGATTTCGTTTTACATTTTTGCGATTTTAATGATTAGTGCAGTTATTATCTCTTTAACCGATAGAAATCCTGAAGTGAATGTTTCAGATGAAACGGATATTCCTAAAACCAGTAAGAAGGTAAAGCTTTTGTTTGGTTTGTTGGGGTTGACGATTTTGGTTTTGTATTTGGTTTTTAATGGGAATTAGATAGAAATTAATGAATTTAAGTATAATTTGAAGAGCGTTTTTCCATATAAAGAAACGCTCTTTTTTAATGATGTAAAGTGTTATTTTTTTTTAAAGCAAAGTATAAGTAATTTGTTTAAAATTAGAAAAATTTGATATATTACAAGTTTTTGCGACGTTTATTTTTAGTAAGTTATTAATGTAATGAAATGGAAGAATTATTTAAAAATTATAAAAAAATACTTGAAGAAAGGCTTCAGACAAAGCCCTTGTTGCATTTAGGTGAAGATTCGATAAGATATGATTTTTTTGCATCATTAATGGAAACTTACAAATTTAGACCTTGTCAAATACAGCTCGAAGTCGCTATAAATGATCAGACATTTATTCCAGCTAGAGAAAGGATTTCTATGAGAAATGAAAAACCACTAATAGATTTAGTTGTAATAGAAAAGGAATTACAAATTTCTGTAGAATTTGGATTATTTAGACAAAATAGTAATGAAAAAGGAACGATAGGCAAAACTAATAGATTTGTAAAAATGTTTAATGACATGATAAGAGTTTCATTAGAAGCTAATTATACATATACAAAAGGATTATTTATCTGTGTCGCTGATCATAAAATGCTAGGTCATCAACTTAGAAATAAAAGATTTGATCCATTTCCTTGTGAAGAATATTTAATAACAAACGAATTTATAAATTATCAATTAGAACAAAGAACAAACAAATTAGACCGTAGGTTCTTAAAAGTTTTTCAACCGATGGAAAGAATAATAAAAAGTAAATTAATTTTTAATGAATTATTGTTTGCTAAAAATGTTCTTAAAGAAACTCGATTGTTAATTTGGGAAGTGAAATTAGAAGCACCAGAAAGTTTAGCGCTATAATTAGGTTATTTTTTGTCAAAAATAAAGATTCAAACTTTTGCACTTTATATTGATATTATTGAAAGATGTAAATTATTTGTAAATGTCACAGTTAAAAAAAAAGCAACATTACGTGTGGAAGAAGTATCTAACTTCTTGGTCTGTTAATGATCAAATTTTTACTCTTTTCAAAACCTCAAATAAGACTATTAGAACAAATATTGAAGGAGTTGTTCAACAGCGATTTTTTTATGCTTTAGAAGAATTTACAGAAGATGAAGAAGTAATTTTGAAAGAACTAATTAATTTATGGTGTAATGATATTGTTAAGCCTTTTGTTCTTCAATTTTTTGAGCAAGTGACATCGTTCTCTAGAATAAAGCGTATTTTGGAGGGTAATAATATGAATGCTTTAAATAATTCAAAACTTGAAAAAGACTTAGCTCTGTTAAAGGCAAATACAATGGAAGATATACATGCTACGTTTGAGAAGTTTGGAGAAAAATTAATTTCAGTAAGAAAATTTGAAGACTTGGAATTTTTGGATAATGAAAAAGATTTGTTATCGACAATGATTTATGTTTCCTTTCAATATCTCAGAACAAAAAATATGCAAGAGGCCATAAAACCAGTCATGTCAAGATATTCATATTTGTCTGAAAAATATTTAAATTTTTTTCCATTTATCTATGCACCAGCTATTGCTAATTCATTGACTTTTGTGAAAGAAACTAGATATGTTTTTTTTGATAACAATACAGAAATTGACTTTATAACGACAGATCAACCAATTATAAATGTAAAAAGAGATGTTATTAATAATGCTGGGGAAGTCTCTCAGATGGATTTATATTATCCAATTACGCCCAGAAAAGCTATTATTATACATTATCAAGAACAAGAGGAAAAGCGTAAATATGTGGCGATTGAAAAAGAACAAGTTGTTTATTATAATAACATGATGCTTAAAAATGCTAGAGAGTTCATATTTTCTAGTAATATTGAACAATTAAATAATTTTTAAACTAATTTGAAATTCAATAGCGTTTGTCTGGGATTATCAATTTATGATTTGTTCCCAGTCGAAACCAACAACTCTCGAATATCAACCTTCAAATATTTAGAAATCTCATAAAGCGTTTCAATGGAGGGCTGAGCTTCATTTGTACACCAACGGGAAACAGTCGACACTGTTTTACCTAAATTACTAGCTAATTCCTTGCTTGTTCTATTGTTTTCAACTAAAACAACTTTTATTCTATTTAATTTAACTTTTGACACACTATGCTGATTAATTGATATTTCATGCAAATATCTTATAATTAAATTATAATATAAAGAATATTTTAAATACTTTAAGTTGCCCTAAAAAAGCAATTTAGTAACTTAAAAGTATTATTTGTAGTATAATTTTTACTATATTTGTTTCGATGAAAAAGAATAAAATGAAACAATCAGGAAAAAGACAACTAAAAATCCATCCGAAAACAATTCGAAGACGTTATCATCGTTATGTGATTTTTCCGGAAATTAGACTTTGTGGAAAATGGCTTCATAATATTGGCTTTAGAAGCGAGAAATTTGTAACCGTTCATTATAAGAAAAATAGAATCGTGATTACGGTTAATAATGAAATTGAAACAAAATAAAAATCATCTATTTTTAACATAGCCCGTGACCACGGGAAACGTTTTTTTGATAAACTTTGCGTTCCAGTGGTTGAAACCACTGGTTATGTTTTGAAAAAGATTATAAAATAAAAAAACACATAGCTTTTCAATCCAGAAAAACTATGTGTTTTTTTATAAAATGAAATGCCTTTACAGACAATGTAAATACTATGTTTCTATGTGTTTAGAATTATTCCTGAGCTTTGTTTTTCTTCTCCAAATTAGGCAAGAACCCGGTAATAATCCCAATCAAAGGCAGAAACGCACAAATCTTAAATACATATTCAATACTTGTAGCATCGGCAATTTTTCCTAAAATAGCAGAACCTAAACCGCCCATTCCGAAAGCAAATCCGAAGAAAAGACCCGCTACAAGTCCGACTTTTCCAGGCATTAATTCAGTTGCATAAACCAGAATCGCTGAGAATGCCGAAGAAAGAATCAATCCGATAATTACAGATAAAGTTCCAACCCAAAATAAAGAAACGTAAGGTAACATTAAAGTAAACGGAGCAACACCTAAAATAGAAACCCAGATTACGTATTTTCTGCCATAACGATCTCCAATTGGCCCTCCAATTAAAGTTCCTGCCGCAACAGCACCCGAAAACAAGAATAAATAGACTTGCGACTGCTGAATCGTAATGTGGAATTTATCAATAAGGAAGAAAGTATAATAACTTGTAATACTACTCATGTAGAAGTATTTAGAGAAAATCAAAACCAATAAAATAATCAACGAAGCAATTACACGGTTTTTAGATAAATGATGTGTTTCAATTTTATGAGCCGATTTATTAGCATTTCTTTCCGACAAGTGTGCCGTGTACCATATTGCAATTTTATACAAAGCAAAAACACCTACTAAAGCAATAATACAAAACCAAGCGATATAAGATTGTCCATGAGGAATTACAATAAACGCTGCTAACAAAGGCCCAATAGCACTTCCGGCATTTCCGCCCAATTGAAAAATTGATTGTGCCAAACCTCTTTTTCCGCCCGAAGCCAAATGCGCCACACGTGAAGATTCAGGATGAAAAATGGAAGATCCGATGCCGATTAAACTTACTGATAATAATAAATAAACAAAGTTAGAAGCGATCGAAACCATGAAAAGTCCGACCATGGTAAAACACATTCCAATAATCAGCGAATATGGTTTTGAGTTTTTATCGGTATACATTCCCACAAAAGGCTGAAGGATAGAAGCTACGATTTGGTAAGTAAAAGTAATGATTCCAATTTGAGAGAAACTTAGGTTGAAATTTTCCTTTAAAAGTGGATAAATGGAAGGCACAACAGCCTGTAAAAGATCATTAATTAAATGAGAAAAACTTATGATGAATAAGATCGAATAAGTGGTTTTTTTAACTATGTCAGGATTTGCTTTGATAGTGTCCATGAGATATTTTTTGATTTTTAAATTAGGTTAAAAAACAACAGCTGTATTATTTTTTGCAAAGATTAAAAGAATACTAATGTCAGAATTGCTATATTTGGACAATGAATAACCAGATTCGGACATATCGAATGGCGCAGGAGCATGGATACAGAGTTGATCCATTGATTCCTGTTATTGGCTATACCGAAATGGTAACCAACGAAATGTGTATTTCACATTCGCATCCAAGAGGACAATTAATTTATGCAACTCGTGGTGTAATGAACGTGGTTGTGGGCAATCATATTTGGGTTGTGAATCCGTTACAGGGTTTGTGGCTTCCAGGCGGAGTAGAACATCAGGTTACTTTTCAGAAAGACGTTAATTATTACAGCGTTTTTATCGATCCGTCTTTTATGGAAGGATTACCAACAAACAGTTTTTCGTTTGATATCCCGATGTTTTTAAAGCAATTGGTTTTCAAAATCATTTCATTTGGAGTAGATGGAAATTTAACGCCTCCGCAACACAGAATCATTTCTGTTTTCTTGGATGAATTGGCTTTAATTGAACCAAGCGCCACTTTTCTTCCGACAACCAATCATGAAAGATTACAAAAAGTAGTCGAACTTTTAATGGATGATGTTGCCAGCAAAAACACAATCGATTATTACGCCGAACTTTCGTTTATGAGTAGTAGAACTTTATCACGTTTATTCATCAAAGAACTGGGAATGAATTTCAGCGACTGGCGAACTCGTTTAAAACTTCTAGAAGCCATAAAACGTTTGGGCGAAAAACAATCCATCAAAGAAATTGCTTTCAACTTGGGTTACGAAACTACAAGTGCTTTTATTTATATGTTTAAAAAGCATTTGGGCAAAACGCCTTCTAACTATATTTTAGAAGATGAAAATGAGAACGATAAATTGTCTGCTTAATTCATGAAACTAAAAATAGAACGCGGATGAGACGGATTTACTTCGTAAAGACGCGGATTGATGCGGATTTTTTCTTTTAGTTTATCCAAAATAACACAATCTTTGTCATTTCGACTGAAAGGAGAAATCACACTAGTAATTCTACAAAGATTGGCGACATAAGTTGCGGAATCCCGCGTGTGATTTCTCCTTCGTCGAAATGACAAAAAAAGAGTAAAAAATTAAAATCCGTTTTTATCCGCGTCTTTTCGAAGTAAATCCGTCTCATCCGTGTACCATAAAATTATAACATCATTTTTTTTAATACTAAAAAAGTGATACCTCATAATTTTTCCCTTAAAAAATTATCAAAAAGTACTGTTTTTTATGAAATAGCAGGATAGTGCAGGGTGTGAAATGTGATGAGAACACTTAACTTTAGTCCCAAAATAAACTTACTATGCTAAACCGTTTTTCACTCCTTAAGATTTTCGTTCTTTTTGTGGCCCTTTTTTTTTGTTCGCTATCATCAGCACAGGAAAAACCAAAAGAAGCGACATGGATCTGGTATCCAGGAGATTTTGAAGTTTGGTTAAGTAATAAAATGCAGGTAAGACGTACAGAACGTGAAGCCGTATTTCCTCCGCTTTGGCAATATTACAGTCCTTATGCTTTGGTCACTTTCCAGACAGAAGTAGATATTCCGCAACTAGACGAAGTGAAAATTTACTCAGAAGGACCTTTTCAATTGCTTTTAGATGGTGTTCAAATTTACGGACAGCCAAAATCGATCGCAATTCCTGCAGGAAAACACAAAATCTCTTTTAAAGTGTACAATCAGGAAGTATTGCCAGCAATTTATATTAATGGAAAATACATTAAATCTGATGCTTCGTGGAAAGTTACCAACGAAGATAAACTTTGGATTGACGAAACCGGAAAAGCACAACAATCCGGCACGCCATGGGTTCCAGTTGGTTCGTGGAATTTTAATTCGCCAGAAAATAAACCTTCAGAATTTAAACTAACAACCAAGCCTTTAAGCGCTAAAAAAACAGAAAAAATTGGAGCGGGTCAGTTGGTAGATTTTGGAAAAGAGACTTTTGGTTATATTAAAATTCACGGCTTAAAAGGAAAAGGAAAACTAGCATTGTATTATGGAGAATCTCGTGAAGAAGCTTTGGATTCTGCCAAATGCGAAACTTTAGACCATTTATCTTTTGATGGGAAACAATCTGAAACCTACACACATGACGGTTCAAAAGCTTTCCGTTACGTTCAGGTGCAGGCAGATGCAGGCGTAAAATACGATTCAATTTCGATGCTTTATGAATATCTGCCATTAGACTATCGTGGCGCATTCAAATCATCAGACGAACAATTGAATAAAATTTGGGATGTGTCGGCTTATACGATGCATTTAACTTCCCGCGAATTTTTTATCGACGGGATCAAACGTGATCGCTGGGTTTGGTCTGGTGATGCGTATCAAAGTTATTTAATGAATTATTATTTATTCTTTGATTCAGCTTCTGTAGAAAGAACGTTGTTAGCACTTCGTGGAAAAGATCCTGTAACGGCTCACGTAAATATCATAATGGATTATTCGTTGTATTGGTTTGTAGGTGTTTACGATTATTACTTACACACTGGCGATACGAAATTCATCAAAACTTTTTATCCAAGAATGAAATCGCTTATGGATTTCTGTTTAGAAAGAAGAAATAAAAACGGATTCCTTGAACCATTAGAAGGCGATTGGGTTTTTATTGATTGGGCTGACGGATTGCCAAAAACAGGCGAAGTTAGTTTTGAGCAAATGCTTTTAGCAAGAAGTTTAGAAGCTATGGCGGTTAGTGCCGAAATTGCTGGTAAAGCCGAAGACCAAAAACAATATCAAAAATTAGGAACTGATTTAAAAACGAAATTGTTTGATGTTTTTTGGGATAAAAAAGAAAACGTCATGAAACACCAACGTATCGATGGAAAAATGCAGGATATTGTAACCAGATACGCTAATATGTTCGGTATTTTCTTTAATTATTTTAATGAAGAACAAAAGCAAAGCGTAAAAAATAAAGTGTTACTGAATAAAGATGTTCTTCAAATTACAACTCCATATATGCGTTTCTACGAATTGGAAGCCTTATGCGCAATGGGAGAACAAAACTACGTTTTAAAAGAAATGAAAGATTATTGGGGCGGAATGTTGAATGAAGGGGCAACCTCTTTCTGGGAAGAATACAATCCAAACAAAAAAGGAACAGAGCATTTAACCATGTATGGTCGTCCTTACGGAAAAAGCCTTTGTCATGCTTGGGGTGCAAGTCCGATTTACTTATTAGGAAAATATTATTTGGGTGTAAAACCAACTGCTCCGGGTTATTCCCAATATGAAATTAAACCAAATTTAGGCGGTTTAAAATGGATGGAAGGAAAAGTGCCAACACCAAACGGAGAAGTTGCCGTGTATTGCAGTACCAAAGAAATCAAAGTAAAAGCAAGTGAAGGAGAAGGAAAATTGATTATTGAAAGTTCAACTAAGCCCAAAACAAACTCGGGAACAATTACTGAATTAGCCAAAAATAAATACCAATTGATTGTAAAACCGAATGTAGAGTATAAAGTGAGTTATAAGGCTTTGTGAGTTATGATTTATTAACCGATAGTTTATAACGCCCAGTTTGTCATTCCGACTGAAAGGAGGAATCACACTCGTAACCACAAAGATTATCGACTACTGTTGAGGAATTCCTAATGCGATTTCTCCCTTCGGTCGAAATGACAAGACACAAAAAAATAAAAACCAATGTTTTCAAAAAATAAAAAATACAACATCAAATTAAAAACTACTTTCCTAATGTTATTAGCTGTCTGCATCCAATCCACAGCACAAACCACCGCATGGAAACCAGCCTCATTTGAAATTGTAAAATCAAAATGCAAAACGTTCAAAACCACACAATATGCTCATGTATTTTCAGGAGGCAAACACAATATCGTTCGTTTAGCTCCGGAATTACAAGGTTTAACTGGAATTGAACTTCCTTTAGAAGCCTATAAAAACGGAACTAATCCTCCATTACAATTAAAATTTAAAGAGCCAGTAACTGTTTTAGTTGGGGTTTTTCAGGATAAAAATGCTGAATATCTTCAAGCTGATAAACTTCAAAATGGCAAATTAGTTTTAGAAAACGGATTAACGATAACAGGTTTACCGCTAGTAAATGTTTATGCGATTTCATTTCCAAAAGGAACACAAACATTAAATTTTGGAAAAGGATTATTTGCAGTTTTAGGAGTTGTAAAAGCTTCTGAAAATTTAAAATCTAGAAACGCAGAACTTCCAGACGGAAAACTTTGGAACCCAACTTTTATTGTAGAAGGATTTTCAGATGAAAAACCGCTTTTCGAAATTATCGGCGGAGAAAACAAACCTGTTATTGATGAAGGAATGTCCGGAACAGAAGGAATTCAAGGCGGTTTTGAAGGCGGACGTGTTGTAAAAGTCGGCGATACCTATCATATGTTTCCAACCGAAAGAGCAGGAGAAAAAGGTGTTGACTATTATTACGATCGTGTAAAAACAAAAATTGGACATTGGACAAGTAAAGATGCCATTCATTGGAAAAGAGAATCTACAATTTACCAAGCAAGCGGAACTTACGCTGTTACAGAAGACGATAATCCGATGAATGATCGTCGTGCAGCTATTTGGTCTTATATGCCAATTTTTAATGAAAAAGCAAACAAATGGTACGGCTATTATTTGGCTTATACCGTTAGTAAAGAAATTGAACCGAATCATTCATTCGGAAGAATTTGGCGTTGTGAATCGACTGTAGACGGAATCAACGGAATTGGCGGTCCTTATAAAGATATGGGAATCATCATGGAACCAGGATTAGATTCTCAGCCTTGGGAAGGACGTCAAGGAGTTGCTTCATTTTTTCCGTATAAAGTAGGCGATAAATATTTCGGATTTTATAGCGGTGCGTATCCGTTCAATTCATGGGCAGATTATCCGAAAAAATCAGGAAAAGGCTGGTTTGTGGCTTTAGCCGAATCCAAAAGTTTAGAAGGTCCTTGGTTGAGAATGAATAAAGGTTTGGAACCGATTAAAACTATGCATCCGTTATTTGTAGAAAATCCAATCGTGAGTCAATTACCAAACGGTTTGTACATTGCGATTTTCGACGGAGGTCCAGACGGCTGGGGACATCATTTGCCGAATATGATTGCATATTCATTATCAGCAGACGGCGTGAACTGGGCAGAAGCACATTATCTTCCAATAGAAACTAAAGTCGATAAATGGTGGGATATTATGCGAACGCCTTTGTGTTTAATCCCAGAAGGAAATGACGTTTACACAATCGTATACAATGCAATCGATTTGAAAAAAAGATTTCATCCAACAGGAATGGTAAAAGTAAAACTGAACAAAGACGTAATGGATTCTCGTTTAAAAGAATTGAAGAAATAGAAGAGAAGTGGGGAAGATGTAAGATGCAAGAAGCAAGATTTTAGAATATAGAGAATAGAATATAGAATATAGAACGCAGATTAAACTAATTTACTTCGTAAAAACGCTGGTTTACGCAGATTTTAGTTTAAATCAGAATGTAAGTAAAAAAGAAAAATCCGTTACAATCCGTGTCTTTACGAAGTAAATCCGCGTCATCTGCGTACCAAAATACACAAAAAGCAAA
The DNA here is from genome assembly GCF_057809475.1 of Flavobacterium sp. FG19. NCBI lineage: Bacteria > Pseudomonadati > Bacteroidota > Flavobacteriia > Flavobacteriales > Flavobacteriaceae > Flavobacterium > Flavobacterium sp. FG19. The sequence continues at coordinate 44,728 of NZ_JBMDKA010000010.1, forward strand.
ATGAAAATTAAATATCTAATCGTAGCCATTTCAGCACTTGCTATAACCAGCTGTGCGACTAAATACAAGAAAAGAGAAATTACCGATAGCGTAATGCAGGAGATTTACGAAGAAATCAAAACGCCTTATAAATACGGTTTGGTGATGGTTCCTACCGACAACTCATACAAAATGGATTGTCCGAGTGTATTTAGAAAAGATGGCAAATGGTATATGACGTATTTAATTTACGATGGAAGAGGTTACGAAACTTGGCTGGCAGAAAGCGACAATCTTTTAGACTGGAAATATCTAGGAAAAGTAATGTCTTTTTCAGAAAATGAAAAACATTGGGACGTCAACCAAAAAGCAGGATATATTTCGTTGCAAGATCCAACTTGGGGCGGAAGTTACGAATGGGAAAAGTACGATGACAAATATTGGATGAGTTATTTTGGCGGTGACAGTAAAGGTTACGAAGCAGGCGTTTTATCAATCGGAATGGCTTACACTAAAGAAGCACCAACAAAACCACACGAATTCCAAAGATTAGAAAATCCGGTTTTAACACCAAAAGACAAAGACGCCAGATGGTGGGATAATAGTACGATGTACAAAAACAGTGTGATTCGTGATAAAGATAAAGTGACAGGACACAATTTTATCATGTATTACAATGCCAGAGGCGATAGTATCAATCCTGCTAAAGGTGCTGAGCGTATTGCTATGGCAGTATCAAATGATATGAAAACTTGGAAACGTTATGGCGATAAACCTTTAATCAATCATCATAAAGGAATTTCGGGAGATGCTTATATTCAGCGTATTAATGATACTTGGGTAATGTTTTATTTTGGAGCCTTTTGGACAGGCTGGGATCAAGGTGCATTTAACCGTTTTGCAGTTTCGAATGATCTAGTAAACTGGACGGACTGGAAAGGAGATGATTTAGTTAAATCATCAGAACCATACGATGATTTGTTTGCTCATAAATCATTTGTCGTAAAACACGATGGAGTTGTTTATCATTTTTACTGCGCGGTTAACAAAGCAGAACAAAGAGGAATTGCAATCGCAACCTCTAAAGATTTAGGAAAAAGCAAATTGAATTTTGTGGCACCGCCGGAGAAAAAGACAAAGAAGAATTAAGACTAAAGTACAAAGTATTAAGATAAAGTATGTTTTAAACCTGACAGGTTTTTGAAACCTGTCAGGTTTAATTACTCAAAAACAAATAAAGACACAGTTTTGTCATTTCGACTGAAAGGAGAAATCACACTCGTAACCACAAAGATTGTCGATTAAAATTGCGGAATTTCTAGTGCGATTTCTCGTTCCTCGAAATGACAAAAAATACTAAAAATAAAATAATGTTTAAGCCATTTCAAATAAATAACTTTTCAAGGTTTCGAATTTCGATACCAAAATCAGTATTCACATTTTTCATTTTACTTCTAACATCTTACACAACCCATGCCCAATCCGTAACAGGAGAGCCAGCGGGAGTTCCAGAATTGCATAAAAAATATCAATTTGCGCCGTGGGAAGATCCAACAATTACAAGCATCAACAGACAGCCATCAAGAGCAACTGCTTATTCATATGCAAGTATTGAAGACGCATTAAAAGGCGACAGAACCAAGAGCCGAATCCAAATGCTAAATGGTGATTGGGATTTTAAATATGCTGTAAATTTAAAGGAAGCTTCTAAAGATTTCTATAAAAATACCGTTTCAGGATGGGATAAAATCGAGGTTCCATCAAATTGGGAAATGAAAGGTTACGATAATCCGATTTATAAAAGTGCCGTTTATCCGTTTCGACCGATAAATCCGCCTTATATTCCTAAAGATTATAACGGAGTAGGTTCTTATCAAAGAAGTTTTACCGTTCCTGAAAACTGGAAAGATATGACTGTTATGCTTCATTTCGGAGCCGTAAGTTCAGGATTTGAAGTTTGGTTAAACGGAGAATTTTTAGGGTATGGCGAAGACAGTTTTCTACCATCAGAATTTGATATTACACCTTATTTAAAAGCAGGAGAAAATGTAGTTTCAGTTCGTGTAATTCGTTGGACAGATGGTTCTTATTTAGAAGATCAGGATCACTGGCGAATGAGCGGAATCCAACGTGAAGTTTTCATTATGGCCGAGCCGAAATTGCGTATTCAGGATTTCTTCGTTCAAACGAAATTAGACAAAGAATATAAAGATGCTATTTTCAAATTACGTCCAAAAGTAGAGAATTTGACAGGAGCAAAAATCAAAGATTATACGATGCATGTTCAGTTGTACGATGCCAATAATACGGCCATCTTCAAAGAACCGCTTCAAAGACCTGTGATTGATTTAATCAACGAAAGTTATCCTCGTTTGGATAATGTACGTTTCGGATTCTTCCAAGAAACGATCAAAAATCCTAAAAAATGGAGTTCAGAAGAACCGAATTTATACACGATGGTCATTTCGATAAAAGATAAAAACGGCAATGTTACCGAAGCCAAAAGCTGTAAAATAGGTTTCCGTTCGATTGAATTCTCGAAAGAAAACGGAAAAATGCTCATCAACGGAAAAGAAACCTATGTGTATGGCGTAAACCGTCACGATCATCATCCCACAAGAGGAAAAGCGGTTACTAGAGAAGATATCAAACAAGATATTACTACAATTAAAAAGTTCAATTTCAATTTTATACGTACAAGCCATTATCCGAATGATCCTTATTTCTACGAATTATGCGATCAATACGGCATTATGGTAATGGATGAAGCGAATCAGGAAACACACGGAATAGGCGGTAAATTAAGCAACGATCCGCTTTGGACAAATGCCTATATGGAAAGAATGATCCGAATGGTTGAAAGAGATAAAAACCATCCATCGGTTGTAATGTGGAGTTTAGGTAACGAAGGCGGAAAAGGTCCAAATCATGCTGCAATGTCGGGTTGGGTTCACGATTTCGACATTACCCGTCCAGTTCATTATGAACCAGCGCAAGGAAATGCAAAATTAGACGGTTACATCGATCCGCTTGATCCGAGATATCCAAAAACAATCGATCATGCTTATCGATTCGAAAACCCAAAGGATGATTCTTATGTCGACATGGTCAGCCGTTTTTATCCGGGCGTTTTCACACCAAAATTTTTAGTAGACCAAAAGAAAGATACACGACCGATTATTTTTGTTGAATATTCTCATGCGATGGGGAATTCAGTTGGAAATTTAAAAGAATTATGGGATGAATTTCGCTCGCTTCCAAGAGTTATAGGAGGTTGTATTTGGGAATTCAAAGATCAGGGAATCGTGAAATTTGATTCGAGATCAGGACAGAATTATTTTGCGCACGGAGGAGATTTCGGCGAAAAATATCATGACGGAAACTTTAATACAAAAGGAATTGTTGATTCTTACGGAAAACCAAAAGGCTCCATTTTTGAGAATAAATGGGTGTATCAGCCAGCGATTTCGACTTTAAGAGGCAATCAGTTAGAAATAAAAAATCGTCAGGCTGTTAAATCTTTAGAAGGATATATTCCGGTTTTAAAAGTGTTAGAAAACGGAAATGTAATTAAAACTCAGATTTTAAAACCATTTAAAGTAGAAGCTGGACAATCGACAACTTTAGATGTGAGTCCTTATTTTCCAAAAATGAAAGCCGATGCTGAATATATTTTAAATATAGAATTCCAGCTTTCAAAAGATGAGCTTTGGGCTTCAAAAGGTTACGCTGTCGCAGAAGATCAGTTTATATTGAAAAAGAAAGAAGCTGTTTCTCCAGAATCTAAAAAAGAAACACTGAACGTTTCGGAATCAGATTCCGATTTCAAAATCAAAGGAAAAACTTTTGATATTACAATTGGAAAAACAAACGGAGCTTTAAGTTCGTATGTTTTTAACGGAGAAGAACAAGTTTTTACACCTTTATTGCCAAACTTCGTAAGACCACTTACAGACAACGATAAACGAGGATGGAAATCACAAAAACTGCTGAAACAGTGGTATAAAGCAAAACCAAAATTGGTTAATATTTCAATTGACAAATCAGCTTCAGAAATCAAAATTACAAGCGATTACGAAGTAATAAAAGACAGTGCGAACGTAAAAGTAGTTTACAACATTTTACCAAACGGACTAATAAAAGTAGATTACAGTTTAAAAGCCTCAGACAAACTACCAAACATTCCAAAAATCGGAATGCAGATGGGCGTTAAAAGAAGTTTCGACCAAATTTCATGGTATGGAAAAGGAGAACTAGAAAATTACAGCGACAGAAGTTTTGGTTCGTTTGTTGGAAAATATTCGCTTCCGATAAATGATTTTATCGAACATTATCCAAAACCGCAGGAAAACGGAAACCGATGTGATGTAAGATGGATGGCATTAAGCACTCCACAGAAAAACAACGGATTTTTAGTAGTAAACGATACCAAAGTCCTAAGCATGAGTGCATGGCCATACACACAAGAAAATTTAAGCGTATCTGGACATACGTATGATTTAAAAGATCCTGGATTCTTGACTTTAAACATCGATTTAATCCAAATGGGAGTAGGAGGAAACGACAGCTGGACTATTGTTGCACAACCATTAGAACAATATCAGATTAAATCAGGAAATTATGAGTACAGTTTTTATTTGACGCCTTTCAGCGGATCGAAGAATGAATTGGAAAGTAGTTTGAAGAAGTTTAAATATTAGTTGATAATTAAAAATTAAGATTTAAAAATTAAAAAGTAATCTGCGAAATCAGCTAAATCTGCGAGAGTAAATTTTTCCCGCAGATTTTGCAGATTAGGCAGATTTGTAAATTAATTAAGGATTAAAGATATAGTTTGTCATTTGGAGTAACGAGAAATCACACACGTATATCGACAAAGATTGGAGAAATACTTTGCAGAGTTTTTAGTGTGATTTCTCCTTACGTCGAAATGACAAAAAAAAACAACAATATAAACCCGACAGGTTTCAAAAACCTGTCGGGTTTACGAACAGAAAATAATAACAATAATGTCTAACCGTAACCACATTTTTCTTTTCAAAAAAGACTTTCGACTTTGGACTTTCCAACTTTCGACTATTATCTTTTTTCTTCTTTTTGCAAGTCTCATCTCTGCACAAGAAGTCCATAAAAAAGAAACCAATTTTCAGCCAACATTAGAATCCTCAAGACCTTGGGTATATTGGTATTGGATGAAATCGGCGTATTCTAAACCCGGAATCACAGCCGATTTAGAAGCCATGAAACAAGCTGGAATTGCGGGAGCTTATTTAATGACTATTAAAGGGCCGGCAAATCCGCCGTTGCTAGATCCACCAGTTTTACAGTTGACGCCTGAATTTTGGGACATGATTCATTGGGCTTTTAAAGAAGCAGATCGTTTAGGATTGAAACTAGCTTTTCACGGAGCTGACGGATTTGCCGTTGCCGGTGGACCGTGGATTACGCCAGAAATGTCGATGCAGAAAGTAGTCTGGTCAACAACTGAAATTTTAGGTGGAAAAAAAGTGGATTTAAAACTGCCAGTTCCATCACATTACAAAGACTATTATAAAGACATTGCCACTTTTGCGATTCCGATAAAAGAATACGAAATCACTTCGCAGATGCAACTGCCAAAAGTAACCACATCAAACAATACCGATGCCTCGTTTTTGGCTGATCCTAAAAAAGACGAAAACTTCAAGTTTGCCGATGCAGGCTGGATTCAGTACGAATTTGTACAGCCATTTACTTGCAAATCAATTGTCATTGAAACCAAAGGAAGAGACTTTCAGGCACAACGTCTGATTATAGAGGTGAGCGATGACGGAGCTAATTTTAGATTCCACGAAAGAATGATCGCACCACGTCACGGCTGGCAAGACATGGATTTCCCGAATACACATACGATTATGCCTGTTACGGCAAAATATTTCCGATTTGTGTATGATCCAAAAGGGACAGAACCTGGAGCAGAAGATTTGGATTTTGCAAAGTGGAAACAAAATCTGAAAGTGAGTAAAATAATACTTTCAAATCAATCACTGATTAATAATTACGAAGGAAAATCAGGAGCAATTTGGCGTTTAACTCCGCAAACTACTGAAAAAGAAATTCCAGATTCTGATGCATTCAAAAAAGCAGAAATTATCAATATTTCCAATTTTGTTGATGCTGATGGGAATTTGAATTGGAAAGCACCAAAAGGAAAATGGAAAATTATCCGAATGGGACATACTTCGACAGGACATGAAAATGCAACTGGCGGAGCAGGAAAAGGGTTGGAAGTAGACAAATTTAACCCAGAATTAATTCGTTTTCAGTTGAATCATTGGTTTGGAGAAGCCGTTCGTTCTGCTGGACCAGAATTAGCTTCGAAAGTTCTTGAAATCCTTCATTTTGATAGTTGGGAATGCGGAAGCCAGAACTGGTCTTCGGTTTTTCAGGCGGAATTTAAAAAGAGACGTGGCTACGATCTTGTCGATTATCTTCCAGTTATGGCAGGAATTCCAGTAGAAAGTGCCGATTTTTCAGAAAAGGTTTTATACGATGTTCGTAAAACAATAGCCGATTTGGTTGCCGATAATTTCTACGGAACTGTAGCGCAAATCGCTAAAGAAAATAACATAAAATTAAGTGCCGAAAATGTGGCGCCTGTAGTAACTAGTGATGCATTGCTTCATTATAAATTTGTAGATTATCCAAGTGGTGAATTTTGGCTAAAAAGCCCAACCCACGATAAACCTTTTGACATGGTTGATGCCATTTCGGGCGGGCATATTTATGGAAAAGATATTATTCAGGCAGAATCTTTTACAGCTCTGCGAATGGATTGGGACGAACATCCCGGAAATCTAAAAACAACGGCAGACCGGAATTATGCTTTAGGAATTAACCGTTTATTCTATCACGTTTTTGTCCATAATCCGTGGACGGACAGAAAACCCGGAATGACTTTAGACGATATCGGGACTTTTTTTCAAAGAGACCAAACTTGGTGGAAACCCGGAAAATCGTGGTTTGATTATTGTCAAAGAGTACAGTTTCAATTGCAAAAAGGAAGACCTGTAATTGATTTGGCCGTTTTTATTGGAGAAGATTTTCCGTCCCGTTCTTTTGTTCCAGATCGTTTGGTTCCTTTTATTCCGAATGTTTTTGGAAAGGAAAAATTGGAAAGCGAGAAAATCCGTTTAGAAAATGAAGGTCAGCCAACAGCAAAAATGCCAAAAGAAGTCACTTATTCTAAAAATATTACGGATTTATCACAATGGATTAATCCGCTAAATGGGTATCAATACGATTCTTTCAATGCCGATGTTTTAATTAATCGTGCGAAAGTGGTAAACGGAAAAATTTCGTTTGATGGCGGAATCGAATACGGCGCTTTATTCTTTCCGGGAAGTCATAAAATGGCACCGAATAAGATGCTTTCTTTGGCTTCCGCCGAAAAAATCCTGCAATTGCTAAAAGACGGTGGAACTGTTTTTGTGGATGAAAAACCGAATCTTCAACCTGGAATCCATTCTGAAGCCGAGCAAAAAAAATGGCAGAATATAATTGATGAAATTTGGAATAATTCCAATTCTTCAACATGGAAAATTGGAAAAGGAACAGTTGTTAAATTACCGTATTTAGGAAATGATTTTGCTTCAATCGGAATTACTCAGGATATTTATTTTCCAAATCTAACCAGAGCAGATTCAGAAACTATTGCATACACACACCGAAAATCAGAAAGCGAAGATTTATATTTTCTTTCGAATCAAAAGAATGAAAAAAGATCATTTGATGCTTCTTTTAGAATTTCAGGAAAAGTGCCGCAATGGTATAATCCGGTTACAGATCAAACTTCGGCTTTAGCCAATTGGAAAATAGAAAACGGAAGAGCAATTGTTTCGATAACTTTAGATGCCAATGAATCTGGTTTTGTGATTTTTAAAGATGAAACGAAAGAAGCTTTAGCAAATGGAAAATCATCTGAATTTGAGAAAGTTCAGACTTTAGATGAAAATTGGGAATTGCAGTTTGATCCAGCTTTTAAAGGTCCGAAAGAAGTGGTAAAAACAAACAAGCTTTTTGATTGGAGTACTTCAGAAAATGGTCAAATTAAGTATTATTCGGGAACTGTAGTTTATAAAAAAGAGTTTGTTTGGAAAGGAAAAAGCACAGATAAAATTTGGCTCGATTTAGGTGAAATCTCGAATATGGCTGAAATCAAAATCAATGGAAAAGACTGCGGAACACTTTGGACTTTTCCTTTCAAAACTGACATTTCAAAAACTTTACAAAAAGGAAAGAATACAATAGAAATTAAAGTCACAAATACCTGGAGAAACAGATTAATTGGCGATCAAAAATTACCAAAAGAAGAAAGATTAACATGGACAACAGCGCCCTTTCGTTTAGAAGGAGAACCGTTGCTAAAAGCAGGATTATTGGGGCCGGTTGTGATTTTACAAGAGAAATAGATATATGTACCGAGCCTACAGCTCTTTTTTATCGTGTTTAGTATTATAAACTGGACTAAAGTCCAGCCTTAGAAAATGTTTCGAGCCAATGGCTCTCTTGCATAATGTAAAAGTTCCCTAGGAACGATTCATATTGTAGCGTCGGGTTTTAACCCGATGAATAAATAGGATGATTCATGTAAAATAAAAGAATAAATAAAAATTTAGCCACAGATTAAAATGATTAACACAGATTAAATATTAGCCACGACCCGAGCGATAGCGAACGGGCGAAACAATTAACGAATTATTTTTAGAATAAGAATTGAGGAAAATTCGTGAATTCGTGGCGATAAAAAAATCCAAATAATCCTTTAATCTGTGGCAAAAAAACAAAAAAATGAAAAAATCAATTATTGTATTATTAACGATTTTAGCGAGTTTTCAAATCAATGCCAAAATCAAACTGCCAGCATTGTTTACAGACAATATGATGTTGCAGCAAAAATCAAATGCACCAATTTGGGGTTGGGCAGAAAAGAACGCTAATATTGTAATCAAAACTTCATGGGATTCTAAAACTTATAAAGTAAAAGCAGACGCTTCAGGTAAATGGAAAACAGAATTAAAAACGGTTTCCTTTGGTGGACCATACACCATTGAAGTTTCAGAAGAAACAGAAAAAGTAACCATCAAAAATATTTTGCTGGGCGAAGTTTGGCTTTGCTCTGGACAATCCAATATGGAAATGCCGTTGAAAGGTTTTCAGGGACAGCCTGTTAAAAACGGAAACGAAATTATTGTAAGATCAACCAATAAAAATATTCGTTTAATTACGATTCCAAGAGCAACCGTTTTAGAACCATTGCAAGATTTCGAAGGGAAATGGGAAGAAGCTTCTCCAAAATCAACATCCAATTTTAGTGCTACGGCTTGGTATTTTGGGTCGCTTTTACAGGAAGTTTTAGATGTTCCTGTGGGATTGATTCATGTTGCATACGGAGGTTCAAGCATGGAAGCGTGGATGAATCAGGAAATGCTTAAAGATTTCACCAGCGCTAAGATTCCAACTACAAAAGAAGAATTAGCAAAAGATCCAAATCGTGTGCCGACGACTTTGTTTAACGGAATGCTTTCGCCTGTAATTGGTTACGGAATCAAAGGCTGTATCTGGTATCAAGGGGAATCGAATTACGAAAGAGCTTCTGAATATACTGCTTTAATGAAGAAAATGGTCAGCAGTTGGAGAGCGTTATGGAAACAGGGAGATTTCCCGTTTTATTATGCGCAGATTGCACCGTTTAATTATGCTTCTTTTCATCCAAAAGATTATCAAGAAAAATACAATTCGGCTTATTTGAGAGAAGCGCAGTTTAAAGCTTCAAAGGAAATTCCTAATTCAGCAATGGCGGTTTTAATGGATGTTGGAGAAGAAAACAGCATTCACCCAATGGACAAAGAAAAAGGCGGAAATCGTCTGGCTTTTCAGGCTTTGGCAAGAACTTATGGAATTGAAGGTTTTGAATACGAAAGTCCGAAATATAAATCGATGGAAATAAAAGATGGCGCTGTAACGGTTTCTTTTGATGATGTTAATAACGGAATTACATCTTATGATAAAGAAGTAACGGGTTTTGAAATAGCAGGAGAAGACAAAGTTTTTTATCCAGCGAAAACGGCTGTAAGAAGAAAATCAGTGGTTTTGACTTCTGATAAAGTAAAAAATCCAGTGGCAGTTCGTTATTTATGGAAAGATTTCGCTAAAGCGGAATTGTTTAGTGGCGGAGGTTTGCCGGTTTCTTCGTTTAGAACAGACGAATGGTAATATACGGATGCTCCTGCAAGGTTTTCAAAACCTTGTAGGTGTTTTGAATTATGAGTTTAACGTCTAGTTTGTCATCCCGAGGAACGAGGGATCTCCGCAAGTAACTCGACAAAGATTGGTGACTATTGTTGCGGAGTTTCTAGTGTGATTTCTCCTTTCAGTCGAAATGACAAAAAATGAGAATAAATCTCCAAGATCTGCCAAATCTGCGAGAGAAAATAAAAAAATATACCTACAAGGTTTTGGAAACCTTGCAGGAAAGAAAACGATGAGAAATAAATTACTGATAATACTTTTCCTTACCACGCTTTGCCTTAAAGCGCAAATTCCTGCGCTCGATAATTACAATCAGGTTTGGACAACGCAAAGCAATAATTCATCAGAGTCTATGCCTTTGAGTGGCGGTGATATTGGTATGAATGTTTGGGTAGAGAAAGGCGATTTGTATTTCTATTTTTCACGAAGCGGAACTTTTGATGAGCATAATACTTTATTGAAATTAGGTCGTGTAAAAGTTACTTTAAGTCCGAATCCGTTTGAAGGGAAAGACGGTTTTCGTCAGGAATTGAAACTCAAAGACGGTTATGTTTTGGTTGGTCAGAATGATACTAAAATCAAACTTTGGGTAGATGTTTTTAAACCGATAATTCATGTTGATTTAGAAAGTAAAAATGCGTTGCAAATGACGGCTTCGTACGAAAGCTGGCGTTATCAAAATCGTTATCCGAAAGGAAAAGAAAATAATGCCAATTCTTATAAATGGGCACCTCAGGGAGAACTTATTACGTATAAAGATTCTATTTCGTTTGAAAATAACGGAATCAAATTTTACCACAGAAACAGAGAAAATACGGTTTTTGATGTTGCGGTAAAACAGCAAAAAATGGAATCGGTAAAAGACCAAATGCTGAACCCAATTGCGAATCTGACTTTCGGTGGTTTTATGACCGGAAACAATCTGAAGCCAAACGGAACGTATTTAGGAAAATATCAGTCCACAGATTTTAAAGGCTTTAATTTATCAAGTATAAAACCTTCCAAAAAACATTCATTAGAAATTTATTTAAATACCAATCAATCTGATTTTTCGACTTGGAATAACGGGTTAAAAAGTTTGATTTCAGATAATAAAAACAATTTCAAACAAGCAGAAAAAAATACTCAAAAATGGTGGAATGCTTTCTGGAACCGTAGTTTTATTTTCACACAAAAAAATCAATCGATTAAGAAAGATTCAGTATATCAAATCGGACAGAATTACCAGTTGTTCAGATACATGTTGGGTTGCAATGCGTATGGAAAATATCCAACAAAATTCAACGGCGGACTTTTTACAGTTGATCCTGTTTACACCAACAAAGATCTGGATTTTACACCCGATTTCAGAAACTGGGGAGGCGGAACCATGACTGCTCAAAATCAGCGATTAGTTTATTTTCCGATGGTAAAAAGCGGAGATTTTGATATGATGAAATCGCAACTAGATTATTATTTGAATCTTCAAAAAAATGCTGAATTACGTTCAAAAGTATATTGGAATCATAACGGAGTATCTTTCACGGAACAATTAGAAAATTTCGGACTTCCAAATCCTGCCGAATACGAATGGAAACGTCCCGCAGATTACGATCCGGGAATGGAATATAACGCTTGGCTGGAATACGAATGGGATACGGTTTTTGAATTCTGCCAAATGATGTTGCAGCAAAAAGAATATGCGGGAGAAGACATTCAGAAATACAATCAATTTATTATAAGCTGTCTTCGATTTTTTGATGAACATTATCAATATTTAGCCAAACAAAGAGGCAGAAAAGCTTTGGATGGAAACGGAAAATTAATTCTTTTTCCGGGTTCAGGAGCAGAAACTTATAAAATGGCAAATAATGCCAATAGTACAATTTCGGCTTTACAGGTAATTACAGAAAGTCTTTTAAACCTTTCGGGAAATCAATTGTCCAAAGAAGATTCAGAATATTTAAAAGCTTTCCAAACTAGAATTCCGCCTTTGAATTTTGGACAGATTAAAAATCATAAAGTTTTACTTCCTGCTAAAACTTGGGAAAGGGTTAATAATTCGGAAGTTCCGCAATTGTATCCTGTTTATCCGTGGGGAATTTACGGCATTGGAAAACCTGATTTAGAAACCGCTTTAAATACATGGAAATACGATTTAGATGCTTTAAAATTCAGAAGCCACGTAGGATGGAAGCAAGATAATATTTTCTCGGCTCGTTTGGGTTTAACCAAAGAAGCGATGAAATATAATACAATGAAAATGGCCAACTCGGATAGACGTTTTCCAGCTTTCTGGGGACCAGGATTTGACTGGGTTCCAGATCATAATTGGGGCGGATCGGGGATGATTGGCATGCAGGAAATGCTTTTGCAGGAAACAGACGGAAAGATTTATCTTTTTCCAGCCTGGCCAAAAGAATGGAACGTCCATTTTAAATTATATGCCAAACAAAACACTACAATTGAAGCCGAACTCTTAAATGGAGAATTGAAGCTTTTAAAAGTAATTCCGGAAGAACGAAAAAAAGACATTATAAATCTGTTAGGAAAATCTGATGCAGAGAAAACGAAATTAAACTAACTATTACTAACAAAAATGATTAAGAAATTAATAAGTGGTGCTGTTTTGTCCCTATTTTTGACCACAAACGGACAAGCACAATCAGTTCCAAATACTGATAAACAAATCGTAAAAGTCGATTTTGACTTTTATCAAAGAAAGCTAGAAGAAGTTCACGATCCGAGTTATGATTCGTGGGTAATTAATGAAGGAAAAGAAGACCAGAAAACTTTTAATGGAGTAAGTTTTAAATTAAAAGGAAACTTTACTTCAAAATGGTATAAAGTGGGAATGAGCGCTCCATATTACAATAGATTAGGAAGCGATGGTTTGGTTACAGCTGAAAATTTAGAATTGAAAATCAGCGGACTGAAAGCAGGAAAGCATACACTTTTAACTTTTCACAACGCTTTTGATGTGATTACAGGGAAAACTTTTTCTCCAATCAAAATCTTCGTAAACGGAAAACTTCAGGAAACTGTAAATGCAAGTCAGAGAGCCAATGCTAAAGTTGATGCTTCAATGGCTTACATTACTTTTAATGCTGAAAAAGGTAAGGATGTAATCGTTCGTTTTGAAATTGATCCTACTTCAAACCCAGATATTATAAAACAGATTGTAATCAATGGTTTTGAAATTGATACGCCAAATTTAATGAATCAGGCCAGAACTCCGGAACCAAAAAATAGAGATGAACATGTTGAAGTGGGCAAAACTTTAATTCTAAAATGGGATGCTGTAAAAAATGTGGCTTCTCATAAATTATATTTTGGCATAGATAAGAATGCAGTAGAAAATGCAACAGAAGCTTCAAAAGAATTTAAAGGAAAACTAACGGAGAAATCTTTTACAGTTTCTGATTTATACACCGGTACAACTTACTATTGGAGAGTTGATGAAGTGGATAATAACGGCGAAGTAACTTTAGGAAACGTTTGGTCGTTTAAACCTGCACAATTGGCTTTTCCGGGTGCAGAAGGCTACGGTCGTTATGCTGTTGGTGGACGTGGCGGAAAAGTAATTGAAGTAACCAATTTAAATGATGACGGACCAGGAAGTTTACGTGATGCGATCAATCAGGAAATTGGACCAAGAACCATTGTTTTCAATGTTTCGGGAAATATCAAGTTAGCTTCGAGATTAGTAGCAAATCAGCCCTATATTACTATTGCGGGACAAACAGCACCAGGCGAAGGAATTACGATTAGCAGAGCGCCAATTGGATTGACAGGAAATGATGGTGTCATTCGTTTTCTAAAAGTGAGAATCGGAGGCGGAACTACTTTTGACGGAATGGGATTAACGGGTGCTGATTACAGTATTATTGATCATTGCTCTATCAGCTGGACGATCGATGAATCGTTTAGTTCGCGAGGAGCGCATCATATTACGCTACAGCGAACTTTAATTTCAGAAGCTTTAAACGTTGCGGGACATGATAAGTATCCTGCTGGAAAAATGCACGGTTTTGCAGCAACGATTGGCGGAGATATTGGAAGTTTTCACCATAATTTACTGGCACACAACCAAGGTCGTAACTGGAGTATTGGCGGAGGTTTAAATGGAGACGGTTATTACACAGGAAGGCTGGATATCACAAACAACGTGGTTTACAATTGGGGAGGAAGAACAACTGACGGTGGTGCTAATGAAGTAAATTTTGTAAACAATTATTATAAACCGGGTGCTTCAACTACGATATTCGTAGCTTTAAATGCACAGCACGAAGGTGTTGGAAAAGGAATGCAACGCTACTATTTTGACGGAAATATAATGCCGGGTTATTTTGATGAGAAATCTCAAGATAAAGGAAGAAAATCTACGATAAGCAATAATGAAAAAGTAGCATATGAAACTTTTGTTGATAAACCATTTTTTCCTTCTTATGTAAATACGCAATCGGCTAAAGGTGCGTATAAAAATGTACTTTCAGATGTTGGGGCAAATCAGCCGTTTTTTGATAAGCATGATAACCGAATTATCAATGAAACTTTAAAAGGAACTTTTACTTACAAAGGAAGCAAAAGCGGTTTAGGCGGCATGATTGATAACGAGCAGGATGCAGGAGGATGGCCAAATTTTGCTTCAGAAACTCGTCCAGCAGATTGGGACACCGATCATGATGGTTTGCCAAACTGGTGGGAAAAAGCTTTTGGATTGAATGAAAACTCCGCTTCTGGAGATTTTTCAGATGCGAATTCAGATACCGATAAAGACGGATTTACGCAGTTGGATAATTATTTAGATTGGTTGGCTCAGCCTCATTATTTTATCAATTTAAAAGATAAGAAAGTTTTAAATGTGGCAGATTATTTCAAAGGTTTTGAAAATAAACCGGTTTACACTTTCTCAGAAGTAAAAAATGGAAAAGCGAGTTTAAAAGGAAAAGAAATTCAGTTCACGGCTTCAGATAAAGGTTTCGCTTCTTTCGTAGTAACGGTAAAAGATGCAGACGGAGATTCAATGAGCAGAACTATTAATTTCTTTATTAAATAAAAAGGTTTCACGCTGATTATGCAGATTTTGGCAGATCTGCGCAGATTTTATCCTAAAATAAAAATCAATAAATATCTGTTTAAATCTGCAGAATATGTTCGAAAAAATATTCTCTCGCAGATTTAACAGATTGAGGAGATTTTAGACAAGAAATAAAAATCAAAAAATAAATCTGCTTAAATCCGAAGAATCTGCGTGAAAAAAAATACGTTGCAGATTAGATTAAAAAAATTAAATCAGCACAATCTGCTAAATCTGCGGGAAAACTTAATCTCTCGTAGATTTGGAAGATCTAGCAGATAAAAATAATATCAAAATGAAAAAGAATATCATCATCTCAAGTTTATTTCTTTCAACCGTAATCTTTGCACAAAACAAGGGTTTGGTAGCCAATTCAGAAAGTCCATATTCTAAATTACAAAGCGTAGGCTTACAAGATGTAAAATGGACAAACGGATTCTGGAAAGAACAATTTGATGTAGAAACTAAAAATACCTTGCCGTATATGTGGGATTTGTATCATAACGATGAAGTTTCGCATGCTTACAAAAACTTCGAAATTGCAGCAGGATTAAGCAAAGGAGCTTTTAAAGGCCCTTCGTTTCATGATGGTGATTTCTATAAGATTTTTGAAGGAATGGCGGCAACGTACGCTGTTACAAAAGATAAAAAACTCGATGCTGAAATGGATAAAGCCATTGCGCTTTTCGCGAAAGTACAGCGTAAAGACGGTTATATCCATACACCAGTTTTAATTGATGAACGCTGGGGAACTTTAGGTCCGGAAGAAGTAAAAAAACAATTGGGTTTCGAGAAATACAATATGGGGCATTTAATGACCGCAGCTTGTATTCATTATCGTGCCACAGGAAAAACAAACTTTCTGAATATTGCCAAAGGAGTTGCTGATTTCTTGTATGATTTTTATAAAAAAGCATCGCCAGAATTGGCTAGAAATGCGATTTGTCCGTCTCACTATATGGGAATTGTTGAAATGTACAGAACGGTAAAAGATCCAAAATATCTGGAATTGGCTAATAATCTAATTGATATTCGCGGAACTACAAATGACGGAACCGATGATAATCAGGATAGAGTTCCTTTTAGACAGCAAACCACTGCAATGGGACACGCTGTAAGAGCAAATTATCTATACGCAGGAATTGCCGATTTATATGCTGAAACAGGTGAAAAGAAATTATTAGACAATTTAGAATCCATTTGGGATGATGTAACGTATCGCAAAATGTACATTACGGGAGGGTGCGGTTCTTTATACGATGGGGTTTCGCCAGACGGAACTTCTTATGATCCAACGGTGGTGCAGAAAATTCATCAGGCGTATGGAAGACCTTTCCAATTGCCAAATGCAACAGCACATACCGAAACTTGTGCCAATATTGGAAATGTTTTATGGAATTGGAGAATGCTTCAAATTACGGGAGATGCCAAATATGCTGATATTGTAGAGTTAGCACTTTACAACAGCGTACTTTCGGGAATGGATTTGGAAGGAGAAAAATTTCTGTACAACAATCCTTTGAATGTTTCAAATGATTTGCCATTTCATCAAAGATGGGGCAATGAACGCGAAGGTTATATTGCTTTGTCAAACTGTTGTGCGCCAAACGTAACTCGAACAATTGCCGAAGTCGGAAATTATGCTTACAGTCTTTCCAAAGAAGGTTTGTTCGTAAATTTATATGGAAGTAATACTTTGAATACCAAAACCATTAACGGAGAAACATTAGAAATTGAACAGCAAACCAATTATCCTTGGGATGGAAAAATAACCTTGAAAATTGTAAAAGCTCCAAAAGATTTGCAGAATTTCTTTTTAAGAATTCCGGGTTGGAGCCAAAATGCTGAAGTTTCGGTAAACAATTCAAAAATTACAGATAAAATTGTTTCTGGAACTTATTTGAAATTGAATCAAAAATGGAAAAAAGGAGATGTTATTGAATTGAATCTCCCAATGCCAGTTGAGTTGATGGAAGCCAATCCGTTAGTGGAAGAAGTTAAAAATCAGGTTGCTGTAAAAAGAGGACCTTTGGTATATTGTTTAGAATCGGATCAACTGCCTGCCAAAATTAGTGTGAATGATGTGGCTTTAAATGTAAAATCGAAATTTACAACAAATCCTTTTACATTAAACAATAGAAACTTAGTGAGTATTGATGCTGAAGCTGTTATAAATTCAAATAATTCATGGGAGAAAACGTTGTACAAACCACTTTCTGCTAAAAATGAAAATACGATACAAGTAAGATTGATTCCTTATTTTGCATGGGGAAATAAAGGAAAAGGCGAGATGACGGTTTGGATGTCGCATTAAAAGATAAAAATAATATTCCTATTTTCCATAGAGACGCACTGCAGTGCGTCTTACGTGTTTTTGAGAATGTGTAAACGTGACGTAGACGCACTGCAGTGCGTCTCTACAATCTTAAATAAAAAACATATGAAATATATTCTAACCTTATTTTTAACAACTACACTTTCTCTATCAGCCCAAACGCTCGATAATAAACTCACATTAACCGTTGCCCAAGACGGTTCGGGAGATTTTAAAACTATTCAGGAAGCAATAAATAATGTAAAAGATAATTCCGAAAAGCGAGTTGTAATCACTATAAAGCCTGGAAAGTATGTAGAGAAATTGGAAATTCCTGTTTCAAAACCATTTATAACTTTAAAAGGAACAGATCGAAATAAAACCATTATTTCATTTGATGATTATTCAGGAAAACCACTTCGTGAACCAGATCCATCGGGGAAAACTGCTTTTGGAACTGGAACTTCATATTCTTTTATGATTAAAGGAAATGATTGCACACTCGAAAATTTAACTGTTGAAAATACGGCTGGAAGAGTGGGGCAGGCTGTAGCACTTCATATTAAAGGTGACAGAGTTATTGTAAAGAATTGCAATCTTTTAGCAAATCAGGATACGCTTTATTTATCTGAAGAAAAAACTCGTATCTATTTTGAAAACTGTTTTATCAACGGTACAACCGATTTTATTTTTGGAGCTGCTACAGCTTATTTTTATAAATGTACTATTGAAAGTTTAGTTAACTCCTACATTACAGCGGCTTCAACTCCGCAAGGACAGGCTTATGGTTTTGTTTTTGTTGATTGTAAACTTACTGCAAAAGAAAAATCGGTGGACAAAGTTTTCTTAGGAAGACCTTGGAGACCTTATGCGCAAACGGTTTTTATCAATACCGATTTGGGCTCACACATTATTCCGGAAGGTTGGAATGCTTGGATAGACACAAGGTTTCCGGACAAAGACAAAACGGCTTATTATGCTGAATACGGAAGCAAAGGAGCGAGTGCCAAAAATATATCGCAGCGAGTATCATGGTCGCATCAGTTAAAAAAAGAGGATATACAGAAATACAATAAAGATTTAGTTTTAAATGGATGGAATCCTGTTCGGTAACTCAAGCAATTTAAAAATTACATTATGCCTGCTATCATGACAGTTTGTTTAGGATAGCAGGCTTTTTTATCTCTTGATTAGATCAAGGATCTATTTAATTTTCGTTAATCAGAAATTACGTTTAAAAATGAAAAATAATTATATTTTTTTTAAGAATTTAAGAGATGAGTCGGCATAGTTTACTGTAAGTTTTTTACTGTAAAATTTGAATTATTTTTGTGTTTAATCTACTTTTTAACAATTAAAACAAATAATCTTAAGTACTTATGTGTCAAAAATCAGAATAATTAATTTTGCATAAAAGTTAAGAATTGCTTGTTTTTACTGAATTTTTTGCTTCTTTTGCGTAAAAATAGGTTCGCATATTTTGGTTTGTGCAAACATTTACTTCCATTTTTTAAGGACAGATATTTTTTCATGCTGTTTTTTATCAATATTGTTTTTTTTAGGTGATTTTTTTTGAAATACCGCTTTCAAAACAGGATAGAGCAGGACGGTTCTAATATATCATCGTTATATTTTTGGAATATTAAATAAATGTGTTTTGAACATTTAATTCAAACGATTGAGTTACTTCGAAATCGTTTAAGATTTTATAAAAATGCATTTAACATGACTAACTAACACAAAATAATAACCTAACCAAAACAAAAGCATTTATGAAACAAGCACTTTTAAAAAGATGTAGTTTTCTATTGTTTGCACTGATGACTGTGATGAGTTATGCTCAAAACTCTAGTCAGGTGACAGTAACAGGAACTGTGACTGATAACGTATCAGGTTTACTGCCAGGAGTAAACGTAACAGAGAAATCTACAAAGAATACGGTTACGACAGATTTTAACGGGCAATATCAAATTAAAGTAAAACCAAATGCTACTTTAGTTTTTTCTTTTATTGGAATGAGAAAACAAGAAGTGCCAATTGGAACCCGTACTAATGTGAATGTTAAATTAACAGAAGATTCAAACGAGTTACAGAATATAGTAGTAGTAGGATACGGTGCTCAGAAAAAAGAGAAACTTACCGGAGCAATTGCTACAATTAATGCATCAGACATTCAGGAACTTCCGGTTTCAAACCTGTCTGAAGCTTTAAGAGGTCAGGTACCTGGTTTGAGTGTTATCGATGGAGGAGGCCGTCCTGGTGATCAGTCATCATTAGAAATTCGTCAGACTTATGGTTTCTCAAAAGACGGAAGTACAAAAACACCTTTAATTATTATTGATGACATGATTCAGGTTGATCCTGCAACTGGTAAACCATCTTTGGATGCGTTCAACAGATTAGATCCGTCGGAGATAGAAAGCATGACCGTTTTAAAAGATGCTTCTGCAGCTATCTACGGTTCTCGTGCCTCTCAGGGAGCAATCGTAGTTAAAACGAAAAGAGGAAAAAGCGGAGTTCCAACGTTCTCTTATTTTAGTCAGTTTGCAGTGAATGACGCTGTGAGCCACAGTAAGACAATGTCTGCGTATGATTTCGGAGTTTTTTCTAACCGATTTTTTAAAGGCTCAAATAATATAGGTACCAATGGACAAAATCTTTTCTCTGACTCAGAATTAGAACAGATGAAAGATCTTAATTACGACTGGCTTAAAGAAGCATGGAGACCTGCTATTCAGCAAAAGCATACATTAAGTGTAAGTGGTGGTACAGAAAAAGCAACGTATTTTGCAGGTATTAACTACTTTACACAGGGAGCTAACTTAGGAAAACAAGATTACAATAAATGGAATTTCCGTACAGGTATGACAGCGAAGATTACTAACTCATTAGATTTTTCTGCTGCAGTGTCCGGTAATTCAGGAGATATCGAAAAGTCATTTACAAAAGCTTCAGCAAATATCAACGATAGCAGTTATGCATCGGCATCGGGTGGAGAACAGGCAGATTATGGATTTTTACTTCATATGCCTAAATACATTCCCTGGGAAACTACAGTAGGAGGGCAGCAGTATTATATGTCTCCGTTTGCCCGTACAGACCGTAATTTAGGATCTGCAAATGCAAACAATACCATTGCAGGATGGAACTATTTTGCAGCTATGAACAGTGGTTCTAAACAAACTACAAACGATTTTTCATACAATGTAAATATGTCCTTA
Source organism: Flavobacterium sp. FG19 (assembly GCF_057809475.1). Taxonomy (NCBI): domain Bacteria; kingdom Pseudomonadati; phylum Bacteroidota; class Flavobacteriia; order Flavobacteriales; family Flavobacteriaceae; genus Flavobacterium; species Flavobacterium sp. FG19. The sequence continues at coordinate 65,591 of NZ_JBMDKA010000010.1, forward strand.
AATTATAAAGTTCCTTTCATAAAAGGATTATCTCTTAAAGGAACTTATTCAAGAACTCAGAGTTCTGTAAGTACAGAGCAGGTTCAGTTACCATTTGATTTGGCGAGAATCAGAAATTATGAAACTCAGGATAACCACCTTGCCAGTGCAGCTGATCCAACTGTATATAATCTTACAACCAATCCAGATGGTGATTATTTAATTGAAACAAATGCCAGAAACTCAAGAGTATATTATGACTCGTATTTTTCTAAATCTATGCAGGCCAACTTCTTTGCGGATTATAACAGAACATTTGATAATCATGAGATAGGAGCGATGTTTTCGGTTGAGCGTTCTGAGTCAGAGTACAAAAGTACACGTTTAGCTTTCGAAAATACAGGTAAAGATTATGCGGGATCTTATCAGACAGCCGGTACTTTAAGTACTAACTCAACAGCTTTAAAAGGAGAACAGGGAACTCTTTCTTATTTAGGACGTGTGAACTATAGTTATAAATCAAGATATATGCTTCAGTTCATTTTCAGAAGTGATGCCTCTACAAAATTTGCACCTGAAAACTATTGGGGATTCTTCCCTTCAGTTCAGGCAGGATGGATTGTATCTAAAGAGAAATGGTTTGCAAACAACGTATCATGGGTAGATTTCTTTAAAATTCGTTATTCTATTGGTAAAACGGGTAATGATAATATCAATGCCTGGAGATGGATGAAACTATATGATGTTATTGCAGACAAAGGGTTTCAGTTTGGCGACAACGGAGGAACATTAGGAGGTGCAGTGACACCTAGAGTAGAACCAAATAGAAATGTAGGCTGGGATACTACAATCAAAAACAACTTAGGTTTTGATTTGACGTTATTAAAAAACAGATTGTCATTAACAACGGATTTTTATTATGACAGATCGAAGGAGATGCTGACAGGTATGGCCGGAGTTGTGGGAGTTCCAATTTCTGTAGGAGGAGGTTTCGCCGAAGAAAATTACGCTGCTGTTGATTCCTGGGGAGCAGAGTTCGCTGTAAACTGGAAAGACAATATCAATAAAAATTTTAGTTATAACGTGGGGATCAACTTTGGACTTTCTGATAATGAAGTTAAAAAATTCCCGGAACCAGCTTTATTACATCCATCTAACAATTTAACGGAAGCAGGTCGTTCTATGTTTTTCCCGCAATGGGGATTCAGAACCTGGAAAGGAACTTCAACAGGAGATGGTATTTTACGTACAGATGATGATGTTGCCAACTACTGGTCTTATTTAACAGAACGTGCAACTGCTGCTGGTGTTTCACCAAACTATATGGGTATTTCAAATGTAGCCAATATGAGAAAAGGGATGTTAGCTTATGAAGATGTAGGTGGACAATTTAACAGCACAGATGGTACTCAGGCAGGGCCAAACGGACAGATTACTAAAAATGAGGATTACGTAAAACTAGTGAACAGAAACAGAACTTATGGTTTTACTACGAACTTAGGAGGAAGATTTAAATCATTCTTCTTTAAAACACAAATCGCTACATCATGGGGAGGATACCGTGCAATTGATGTGGTAAAACAAGGAACATCATCATCACATAATATGTGGGCACGTGAGACATTCTGGAATGACATGTACGCAGATGATAATGTAGACGGAAGATATCCTAATATGGCTAACCAGGAATATATTGCTGTTCCTTCTGATTTCTGGCAGTTAGATACTTTCCGTTGTACCGTAAGAAATTTAACTTTAGGATTTGATATGCCAAAAGAAATTTTAAAGAGCATTAATATCGCTAAGTGGTCAGTTGGGGTAACCGGAAATAACCTTTGGGATTTATACAATCCTTATCCAAACCATTACCGTAATATGTATGATAGTTCGTCAGAAAATTATCCTACGCTTAGAACCTGGGCTTTTACTTTAAACATTACATTCTAATCTTAATTTAAAGAATAAAATGATACTAAAAATCAATAAAAAATATATAGCTATAGCACTTTTTGCAGTGCTGAGTACTTCCTGCAGTGATAGCTTTTTGGAAGAAAAGAAAAATTACGGAAGTGTTGACGATTCATTTTACGAAAGCCAGGAACGTGCAAACTGGTATGTAAATAATGTTTATTACGATTATTATTCTGCTTTTAAATCGCCTGGACAAAGTCTTGTTGGCTCTTTTACAGATGTATATTCTAAAATGACAGAAGAAATCGGGGGAATACAGCCTCTTATTAATCCTAATATTACGTATGTAAATGCTGCCGATGCATCAGGATACTATGGAGGTAAACTTGAAGATAAAATTAACAACGTGCCTTATAACAGAATTAGAGATTGTAATTCTTTTATCAGAGATGTTGATGTAAAAGGTGCCAGTCTTGATAAAACATTCCGTGATCGCGCTAAAGGACAATTATACTATCTAAGAGCCGTTCAGTATTTTGATTTAATGCGTGTTTATGGAGGTGTACCAATTGTAACAGAAGTTCAGACTCCAAATTCTGAAGATGAATCGATAAAACTGCCACGAGCTACAGTAGCAGAAGTTGTGGAGCAGATTGTGAAAGATTTAGATATGGCAGCCAGTTTACTGCCTAGCAACTGGCCGGGAGAATATGGCCGAGTTACCAAAGGAGCTGCTCTTGCTGTAAAATCAAGAGTATTATTAACGTATGCAAGTCCATTATTTAATAAAAGCTGGGATAGTTCTAACGAACGTTGGAATGCAGCACTTCAGGCAGGTTTAGCGGCCGAAACAGAATTATCTGGTGCAGGATACGGATTGTATGGAAACTCAGCAAAAGACTGGCAGAACATGTTCACAATTTCTGCTAATGCTGGTTTTTGCTCTGAAGCCATTACGACGCAGCTTTTAACTTCAAAGAATACAAATCTTGATATGAACAACTCCTGGGAAAAAGGTATTCGTTTACTCAGCCAGGGTGGAACAGGAGCAATGGAAGCTCCAAAAGAAATGATTGATTTATTTCCTATGGATAATGGAGCAAGACCAACTACTGCAAATGGATATGATCCTTTTCTATTCTTCCTGAAACGTGACCCAAGATTTTACAGAACCTTTGCCTTCTCCGGAGTAAGATGGGAATATAAAGAAAATGCAAAACCAGTGGTATGGGCTTATCGTTGGTTAGATAATGCTAATAAACCTTACTATAGTGATTCAAATAATGAAACAAGTCCGGCATTAGTTAGAAAAATGACCGATGTTACAGCATCGAATACCAGCAGTTTTCAGTATTCCGGAAATGATATTTTAGAATATCGTTATGCTGAATTATTACTAAACATTGCAGAATGTTATGCCGCTTTAGGTCAGTCAGGTAATACTATTGCTTATTTAGGAAAAATAAGAAAACGTGTTGGAATTGCTTCCGCAAATAATTATGGAATAGGAACTTTATCTGATAAATATGCAGCTATCGAAGCCGTTTTATATGAAAGAAGAGTAGAGTTAGCGTACGAAGGAAAACGTTTTTGGGATGTTCAAAGATGGATGTTATATGATAATGAAACACTTCCTGGTACTACAGGAGGTACTGTAAGTAAATTACGTTTAACTCCTATTAATGGTACACAGCGTACGGGGAATTATTTACAATATAAAAATGTCGCCACATCTGCAGATCCATTAGCAACAGATCGTGCCAGTATTTCGGCAGATCCGGATGCTTCAAATTTCAATACACAATTAGCAGCACTGGCAACGTTTTATACTAATAATTTTATACTGGTAGCTCCGCCAACACCAATGGATAACGTTAACAACGTAGCAGTAAAAATCAAATTTAATCCAAACTATTATATTCAGGGGCTGCAAAATACTGTCTTAGCACAAAATCCATGGTTAAAACAAACTATCGGATGGAAAGATGCTTCTGGAGGTGATGGAGATTACAACTATCAACAATAAATTACATAAATAAAGAGATCTGCTTTTAAGATGTTTTTATTAAAAAATAAATAGAATTACGACAAATATCACCTGTACTCTGCTCAGATTACAGGTGATTTGTTTAAAAAGAATTACCACAATTAGAAATTAACATGAAAAATTCCGCATTATTTATCGCGTCATCGCTGCTTTTTTTGGGAAGCGCAAAGTGTTTTGCCCAATATCCGAAGATAAGCCCAGAAGTACAGGCTCAGGAAAAAGCTATTAAAGAAGAAGCTCAAAGACTTTCTGATGAAGCCTGGACAAAAGCTTTAGTAGTTATTGAAGAAGAAGCAAAACATGGAAAACCATATATTCCGTGGGCAGCAAGACCAACAGATTTACCTCAGGCAGAAATTCCTGCTTTCCCAGGTGCTGAAGGTGGAGGAATGTACACTTTTGGAGGCCGTGGAGGAAAAGTCTACACAGTAACAAGTTTAGAAGACCGTGGGCCAGGAACTTTACGTGAAGCTTGCGAGCAAGGGGGAGCGAGAATAGTGGTATTTAATGTTGCTGGAATTATTAGACTTAAAAGTCCGTTGATTATTCGTGCGCCTTACATTACAATCGCAGGACAGACTGCTCCTGGTGATGGTGTTTGTATTGCAGGAGAATCAACTTGGATTGATACGCACGATGTAATTATTAGACACGTACGTTTCCGTCGTGGAGAAACTTTCGTAGGTCGTCGTGATGATGCTATTGGAGGAAATCCTGTTGGAAATATTATGATTGACCACGTTTCTGCAACTTGGGGACTAGACGAAAATATGTCAATTTACAGACATATGTATAATCCTGGACCAGGTTACCCAGACATTAAAGTGGGAACGGTAAATATTACCATCCAAAACAGTTTATTTGGAGAAGCTTTAGATACTTATAACCATGCTTTCGGAAGTACTTTGGGTGGTGAAAACTGTTCTTTCATGAGAAATATGTGGGCTAATAATGCAGGAAGAAACCCTTCTATAGGTTGGAACGGAATTTTCAATTTTGTGAATAACGTAGTCTTCAACTGGTACAACAGATCTACAGATGGTGGCGATTATACTGCGAACTACAATATCATTAATAACTTCTACAAACCAGGTCCTGTAACCGATTTAACACAACCAATCAGTTATAGAATTTTAAAACCAGAATCTGGAAGAAGTAAATTACCTTATATGGTTTTTGGTAGAGCTTATGTAAATGGAAACGTTGTTAATGGAAATGAAAAAGTAACTAAAGACAACTGGGATGGCGGAATTCAGTTAGAAAATAAAAAAGGAGAATTAATGACTTACGATGAGGCAAAAGAATATTTTGCTAAAATGAAAGCTGTGAAACCTTTCCCAATGCCATGGTTCAATAAATTTATGACTGCTGAAGAGTCTTATGAATTTGTACTTAAAAATGTTGGAGCAACTCTTCCAATTAGAGATAAAGTGGACGAAAGAATTGTTAGAACCGTAAGAACTGGAGTTCCAGAATACGCAAAAGGATTAGAGAAAAAGACTTTCTATCAATTTGAGCACAGACGTTTACCTATGGATTCTTATAAAAAAGGAATCATCACCGATATATCTCAAGTTGGCGGATATCCAGAATACAAAGGAAAACCTTATGTAGATACAGACAAAGACGGAATGCCAGATGCATGGGAGAAAAAATACGGTTTAAACCCGAACGACCCATCTGATGCACAAGGAGATTTAAACGGAGACGGATATACCAATATCGAAGATTACATCAACGGTGTAAATCCTGCGATAAAAGTGGATTGGAAAGATTTGGCTAATAACAAAGAAACATTAGTTAGACCTTTATTAGATTTAAAATAAGGAACAGTTTTTGAAAACATTCCTGTTTCTTGGTAAACAGGAATGTTTTTAAAAAAGAGCCTGAAAGGCTCAAAGCCCTAACATAGGACAACGTCCTATGTATAAAAAAAAGCCCTGAAAGGGCGAAAGCAATTAATAAAATATGGACAAAGGCTTGCGCCCTTTCAGGGCTTTGCTATATGATTTGTAATTCATAGGATTTTATCCTATGGTGTTGCTTAAAGGCCGTTGGCCTTATGATTGAGTTAAAAAAATAACTAAAAAAAGAAAGACAATGGCACTAAATAAAATAAATGTTGGCTTATTATCGTTGGTTTTTGCATTTTCAACTTTAAGTGCACAACAGCATTTGGATCCTGAATATATTAAGGTTACAAATGAAAGAGCTGCAAAAATCGTTACCAAATTAGATTTGAAAAACGAAGCAAAAGAAAAAGCAGTTTCTAATATCATCGCTCAGCAATTCAGAGATTTAACTGAAATTCAGGATGGAAGAGATGCTGAAATCAAAAAAGTAAAAGAAGACAGTTCTTTAGCTAAAGAAAAGCAAAACGAAAAGATTGATAAACTGAAAGCTAAAGCAGACGAATCAATTGCCAAACTGCACAAATCGTATATCAAAAAATTAGGTAAAGAATTGTCAGAAGATAAAATTACTGAAGTTAAAGACGGAATGACTTATGGAGTGCTTCCAATTACAGTGGCAGGTTACAATGACATGCTTCCAAATTTAACTGCAGAACAAAAAGATTATATTTATAAAGCTTTGGTTGAAGCCAGAGAACATGCAATGGATGCTGGTTCATCTAAAGAAAAACATGGCTGGTTTGGTAAATACAAAGGAAGAATCAACAACTATTTATCAAAACAAGGTTACGATTTGAATAAAGAAAGTGCTGACTGGCACAAACGTATTGAGGAAAGAGAAAAGAATAAAGCAAAAGATTCAACTGCAAAAGAATAATCTCTTAAAAAAACTAACTACTATTAACTACACCACACAATTAAATGCAAAATATTTTCCCAAACCGTACTTTTAAAAGAACATTTATGACTTTGTCATTTTGTTCGCTTATGTCATCGGCTTATGCCCAATATCCTGTAATTCCAAAAGATGTTCAAGCAAAAGCAGATGCGATTTTAGCTGATGAAGAAAAAAGACTGAGCGAAATCTGGAATACTAATCTTCACGTAATCAAAGAAGAAGCAAAACAAGGAAAACCTTATTTACCTTGGGCTTCTTATCCAAAAGATTTTGTTTTGGCAGAAATTCCTGCTTTTCCGGGTGCTGAAGGAGGAGGTGCTTACACACAAGGCGGACGTGGCGGAAAAATATTTGTAGTGACAAGTTTAGAAGATAGTGGTAAAGGAACTTTCCGCGAAGCTTGTGAAGCAGTGGGAGCAAGAACAATCGTTTTTAATGTTTCAGGAATCATTCAACTGAAAAAAAGAATCAGCATGCGTGCGCCTTACGTAACCATTGCTGGACAAACTGCTCCTGGTGATGGAATTTGTATAGCGGGAGAAACTTTAGAAATTGACACGCACGATGTTATTATCAGACATATGCGTTTCCGTCGTGGAGCTACAGATGTTACGCGAAGAGATGATGCATTAGGAGGAAATCCGATGGGAAATATCATTGTAGATCACTGTTCTGTGAGCTGGGGATTGGACGAAAATATTTCTTTGTACAGACATCAATTTGCAGCTAATGAAAAATCAAAGTTGGAAAAATTACCAGCTTGTAATATCACGATTCAAAACACTATCTCATCAGAAGGTTTAGATACTTACAATCATGCTTTCGGAAGTACAATCGGCGGATTGAATAGTACTTTTATGCGCAACTTATGGGCAGACAACATTTCCAGAAATGCTTCTATCGGAATGTATGGCGACTTTAATTTTGTGAATAACGTAGTATTCAATTGGTGGAATCGTACGCTGGACGGCGGTGATTATCGTTCAATGTTGAACATCATCAACAACTATTTTAAACCAGGACCAATTACACCGCAAAACGAGCCAATTTCATATAGAATCGTAAAACCGGAATCGGGTTATATTGAACCAAAACAATATGGAAGAGCTTACGTTTCAGGAAACTTTATTGTAGGTTCACCAGAAGTTACAGCAGATAATTGGAATGGCGGAGTACAATTGGAAAATCTTCCTGAAGCTGAAACAAAAGAATTTTTAGCAGCAATCAAACAGCCAAAACCTTTTTCAATGCCAAAATTTAATATCATGTCGGCAGAAGAAGCTTATGAGTTTGTTTTAGCAAATGTAGGAGCAACGTTACCAAAAAGAGATGCCGTTGACGAAAGAATCATCAAACAAGTTCGTACAGGAAAAATCGAAGTAAAAGACGGTTTAGAAAATTCAATTGGAAAAGAATATATCAAAAGAAGATTACCTGCCGATTCTTATAAAAAAGGAATTATAACGCATCCTGACCAAGTTGGCGGATATCCAACATACAAAGGAAAAGCTTATAAAGATTCAGATAATGACGGAATTCCTGATGCTTGGGAGAAAAAATATGGTTTAAATCCAAATGATCCTTCAGATGCCAATAAAGATTCAAACGGAGACGGATATACAAATATCGAAAAATATTTTAACGGAATCGATCCAAACAATAAAGTTGATTGGACGAAAATCGAAAATAATACAGATACTTTAGCGAAGCTGAAATCATTGTTGCAATAAGAGTTTGAAAATAGAGTAAAGAATATAGAAAATAGACATTTGAAAAAAATGATTTAGCTTTGAAGGAATCTATATTCTTTACTCTATTTTCTATATTCTAAACACTTCTAAAAAATATTAAGGTGAATTTTACCCATTTAAAAAATAGAATCTCCCTTCCAAAAGATAAAATGATTTTGTCTGGTTTGATGTTACTTTTAAGTCTAAACATCACAGCCCAAAACAATTTCCCAGACATCCTTAAAACAAAAGAAGGCAAACTTTCTTTCACAACAGATAGTCAAGGAAACCAAATCCCTGATTTTTCTTTTGCAGGATACAGAAATTCTGAAGTTACGCTTCCGAATCTGGAGAACAAGATTTTTGTTTCCCAACAAGAAGAAGATGCGACTCAAAAAATCCAAAATGCAATTGATTATGTAAGCGCATTAAAACCAGATAAATCAGGTTTTCGTGGAGCAGTTTTGTTGGATAAAGGAATTTTCAAAATCAGCGGAACTTTATACATCAGAAAATCGGGAGTTGTTTTAAGAGGAAGCGGAAATGCTGAAAACGGAACCGTTCTTTTAGGAACCGGATTAGAAAGAGAAGCTTTAATTAGAATTTTGGGTGAAAATGATAAAGTGTACAAAGATTCATTTGAATTTGCGAATGCTTATACACCACTTGGAACTCAGAAAATCCAATTAAAAAATACAGCAAAATTAAAAGTTGGAGACGAAATTGAAATCAGCAAACCTTTAACGGATAATTTCATTAAAGAAGTAAACATGCAGGATTTCGGTGGAGAAACTTCTTGGATTGGATGGAAAAAAGGAGATTGGACTACAACTTGGAATCGTGTTGTAACCAAAATAAACGGAAACGAAGTAACGGTAAACGCACCAATAACAATGTCATTAGACGATGTTTTCGGAATTTCAAAAGTAACGGCTTATTCATGGGCAGGAAGAATTGAGCATATCGGAATAGAAAACATCTTAATAAAATCAACTTACAATCCTTCAAATTTAAAAGACGAAGAACACCGTTGGCAGGCAATCAGTATTGAAAACACTAGAAATGCTTGGGTAAAACAAGTGAATTTCAAACACTTTGCTGGCGGAGCCGTTACGGTTTTAAAAACAAGTCAGCAAGTTACGGTTGAAGATTGTATTGCAACTGAACCGATTTCAGAAATTGCTTCATTCAGAAGACATACTTTTTATACCGAAGGTCAGCAGACACTTTTCCAACGCTGCTATTCAGAGTTTGGATATCATGATTTCGCTGTGGGCGGATTTGGAACAACAGGTCCAAATGCTTTCGTACAATGCGAATCACATTTACCATTTGAAAACAGTGGAGCAATTGGAAGCTGGGCAACAGGAGTTTTATTTGATATTGCCAATATCGATGGAAAACCTTTAAGTTATAACAACAGAGAACAAGGCGGAAGAGGCGCAGGATGGACAGCAGCGAATTCTGTAATCTGGGAATCATCGGCATCAAAAGTAGAATGTTACAGTCCCCCAACAGCACAAAACTGGGCTTTTGGAGTTTGGGGACAATTTGGAGGAAACGGACATTGGAAAAACGTAAACGAACATATCAGTCCAAGAAGTTTATTCTACACACAACTAGAAGCCAGATTAGGAAAACTTCCGGTTCAGGCTTTTATTTATGATTTAGGTTCAGAAGCTTCTTCAAGTCCGAGTGTAGAAGTGGCTGAAGAATTGACTAAAAACTCAGCGACAACAGCAAAAAGTCTACAGGAGTTAATTGCAGAAGCTTCAAAAGCAAATCCGATAAATACAGATAGTAAAGGCCTAAAAAATGCAAATGATTTAAAAGTTGTTTCAAATAAAACAGAAAAATCAACGTCAAAAGTAATCACAGAAAATGGTTGGTTAACTTTTGAAGGAAAAGTAATTGCAGGAAAACAAACCAATGTAGCATGGTGGAGAGGCGATTTAACCGATGATTTCGTAAACAAATCTACGCCACACATCACTCGTTTTGTACCTGGAAGAACAGGAAATGGATTGACGGATAAAGTACAGGAAACGGTAGATTATTTGACTAAAAACAATATCGTTGCTTTAGAACACAATTACGGTTTATGGTACGACAGAAGAATGGACGATCACGAACGCGTTCGCAGAGTCGATGACGATGTTTGGCCTCCGTTTTATGAACAGCCTTTCGCCAGAAGCGGAAAAGATTTCGCTTGGGATCATTTGAGTAAATACGATTTAACAAAATTCAACGATTGGTATTGGAGCCGTTTAGCGCAGTTTGCCACATTAGCAGAACCAAACGGACAACTGTTAATCAATCAGCAATATTTCCAGCATAATATTTTAGAAGCAGGAGCGCACTGGGCAAGCTCCCCTTGGCGTTCTGCAAACAATATCAACAGCACAGGTTTTCCTGAACCACCGCCTTACGCAGGAGACAAACGTATTTTCATGGCAGAGCAGTTTTACGATATTACGAATGCTCAAAGAAGAAAATTACACGAAGGTTTCATCCGAAAATCATTTGAGAACTTTCAGGAAAACAGCAACGTAATTCAGCTTACAAGTGCAGAATACACAGGGCCATTACACTTTATGGAATTTTGGTTAGACCAAGCTCAAAAATGGAAAGACGAAACTGGCAAAAAAGGCTTAATCGGTTTAAGTGCTACCAAAGACGTTCAGGATGCTATTTTAAATGATGCTAAAAGAAATGAAACCGTTGATGTAATTGACATTCGTTATTGGTATTACAAAGAAGACGGTTCAGCTTATGCCCCGCAAGGAGGTGTAAATTTGGCACCAAGACAGCACGCCAGAAAACTAAAAACCGGAAAAGAAACCGACAATCAAGTATATCGTGCCGTTCGTGAATACAGAGAAAAATACCCTGAAAAAGTGGTATTATATTCGACAGATGGTTCTTCAAGATTTGGATGGCCGGCTTTGATGGCAGGAGCCTCATTGCCAAACATTCCGAAAATCGAATTGCCTCAGTTTTATGCCGCTTTAAGCGAAATGAAATTAGTTGACGGAAATACATTTTCAGAAAATCTTTGGAAATTGGAAAACAAAGGAAAAAGCTATCTTTTCTATTTGAAAAACGATCAAGATATCACAATCGATTTAGCAAACGAAAAAGGAACATTTGAAGTCTTTGCAATAAATGCTGCAACAGGAAATATAACGAAAAAAAACAACATCAGCGGAGGAAAACAAGTAACCATTCCACAAGCTGAAATCAAAGAAAAAGTGCTTTTTGTAGTGAAGAAATAAAAAGTTTTGATAGCCACGAATTCACGAATTAATCGGAAAGAATTAATTCTGCTTAATTGCTCAAATCTGTGAGAGAAAAATTTCACGCAGATTAAAAAAAGATTTAAGCAGATTTAGCAGATTTTTTAAATTTTAATCTGCGTAAATCTGCCAAAATCTGTAGAATCTGCGTGAAATAAAAGCACAAAGATTATAAAAAAATAATTCGTGAATTCGTGGCTAAAAAAAACAAAAAACATAAATTCAAAAACAAACCAAAATGAATCTGAAAATTAAATCTTTATACGCTCTTAGTATAAGCTTTATGTTTACAGCACAAAGCGGATTTTCGCAATCTGCCAAAACAAAAGCGCCTCTGCCTGAAATCAAAGTATCTAAAAATCAGCATTATTTTGTTACCGAAAACGAAAAACCATTTTTCTGGCTTGGTGACACAGGCTGGCTGGCATTCGGAAAACTGGACAGAGCAGGAATTGAGAAATATTTCAAAGACAGGAAAGACAAAGGATTTAATGTAGTTCAGGTAATGGTTTTACATAACATCAATGCCGTTAACGTGTATGGCGATCCGGCTTTAATAAATGAAGACGTTTCTAAACCACTGATTACGGCAGGAAATGATTTCAAAGACGCAAAACAATATGATTATTGGGATCACGTAGATTACACTTTAGACGTAGCTCAGAAAAACGGAATTTATGTTGCAATGGTTCCAGTTTGGGGAACCAACGTTTCCAAAGGAAATAAAGTAAGTAAAGAACAAGCAATAGTTTATGCTGATTTCTTGGCTAAAAGATATAAAAACAGAACCAACGTAATCTGGTTAAACGGTGGTGACACACACGGAAACGAATTTCAGGACATCTGGAATGCCATCGGAAATACTTTAAAAACGAACAATCCAAATCAGTTAGTGACTTTTCACCCTTTTGGAAGAACCGATTCTTCAGATGATTATCATAATGCAAAATGGTTGGATTTCAATATGTTCCAGTCAGGACACAGAAGATACGATCAGGATTCGGTAAAAACGAATTTCAAAGAAGACAATTACAAATTCGTTTTAAGAGATTTCGAATTAAAACCAACAAAACCGACACTTGACGGAGAGCCATCTTATGAAGGAATTCCGCACGGTTTGCACGACACACTCCAGCCGAAATGGACAGCTAGCGACGTTCGCCGTTACGGATATTGGTCGGTTTTATCAGGTGGAGCAGGTTACACATACGGACATAATGCCGTAATGCAAATGTTCAGAAAAGGCGATAAACCGGCTTACGGAAACAAAGAATTATGGACATCAGCCATCAATGCACCGGGGGCAAAACAGATGGTTTACATTAAGAAATTAATGGAAGAAGTACCATTTTTAGAAGGAGTCCCAGATGTTTCTTTAGTAGTAAACCAAGGCGAAAAATACGATTATATTCCTGCCATAAGAGGAGAAAAATATGCTTTGCTTTACACCTACAATGGAAGAATAATAGAAGTAAAACTAGGAAAAATTTCAGGAGATAAATTCGAAGCAACTTGGTACAATCCGAGAAATGGAAAGAAAACTAAAATCGGAGTATTTGATAACAAAGGAACTCAGAATTTTCAACCCGCTGGTAAAAAAGAAGATGGTAATGACTGGGTTTTGATTTTGAAGTCAAAGTAACCACACAGTTTTGTCATTTCTGCAATGACAAAAAATGCGAATAATAAAACTCTCGCAGATTTTGCAGATCAAGCAGATAAAAAATCCTTTTAATCTGTGAAATCTGTGGCAGAAAAAAAATCTGCACAATCTGCTAAATCTGCGAGAGAACAAAAAACACAACTATGAAAAACATACTAATAACACTCTGCTTCATTCTCGGATTAAACACCACTTTCGCAAACGACGGCTGGCTAAACATCTTAAAAGAAGGCGGAAACAACAAAGGCCAAAAATGCACCCAAGCCATTCAGAATGCAATCGAAAAAGCATCTAAAAACGGCGGAGGAACTATCTTTTTTCCTGCGGGAGAATATTTGACAGGAGCTTTAACATTAAAAAGCAACATTACAATCCACTTAGATTCGGGAGCACTTTTAAAGTTCTCAGAAAATTTTGATGATTTTCTGCCTTACGTAGAAATGCGTTACGAAGGAATTGTAATGAAAAGCTTCCAACCCTTATTTTACGCCAAAGATGTAGAAAACATCACTATCACAGGAAGAGGCGTAATCGACGGACAAGGAAAAGCGTGGTGGAATGAAGTGTACCGAATCGAAACGGCCAAAGAACCGCTTCCTCCAACCAAATATCAAACCATGTGGGAAGAACAAAACAAAGGCCTTTACACAGAACCATATTACAAAAGAACAGTTGATAAGAAATTTTTCAGACCATCTTTCTTTCAGGCTTACAACTGCAAAAATATTTTGATTGAAGGTGTTACGTTTCAAAATTCACCTTTTTGGACCATCAACCCGGAATTTTGTGATAATGTAACCGTTACTGGAATTTCAATTTTCAACCCGCATTCGCCAAATACAGACGGAATCAATCCTTCTTCTTGTACCAATGTTCACATTTCAAACTGCCATATCAGTGTTGGAGACGATTGCATTACAATCAAATCAGGAAGAGACGGCGACGGACGTAAATACGGAAAAGCAACAGAAAATGTAACCATCACAAACTGCACCATGTTAAGCGGTCACGGCGGAGTGGTAATCGGTAGTGAAATGTCAGGAGGTATCAAAAAAATTACCATTTCCAACTGCGTTTTCGACGGAACTGACAGAGGAATCCGAATCAAATCGGCTCGTGGAAGAGGTGGCGTTGTAGAAGATATTCGTGTCGACAATATTGTTATGAAAAACATTAAAGAAGAAGCATTTGTATTGAGCCTTTTTTACGATAAAGGCACAAAAGTTGAACCTGTAACCGAGAAAACACCGATTTTCAGAAACATCCACATGAGCAACATTACAGCTTCAAACGTAAACAAAGCTGGACAGATTCTTGGAATTACCGAAATGCCAATTCAAAACATCACTTTCTCGAACATCAACATGGACGGAAAAGAAGGTTTTACAGTAAATACGGCCACAGATGTTGAATTTCACGATGTAAAAGTGAACGCAACTGTAGGTTCTTCTTTCAAAATCTCAGATTCAAAAAACATCATTTTAGACAACGTTGGATCTTCAACAGCCATAAAAGGAATTCCGGTTATCAAATTGGATAACGTTTCGAATGCGTTGATCAACAATAATTTTCCATTCAATCCAACCGATATTTTTATCGAAGCCAATGGAAAAGACACCAAAAATATTTTCCTGAAAAACAATGTGTTCAACAACGTTACCACAGCGATCAAAAAAGGAAAAGATTTAGATAAAAAAGCAATTACAGAATAATTAGTTAGACGTATCCTAACAGGTTTTTAAAACCTGTTAGGTATTAATAATTAGAAGCAGAAACATTAGGCATTTTTGGAAACATCGTCCCGCTTTCCGTTGCAATCTTTTGTATCTCGTTAAAGAAACGAGACACAAAAGGATTTCCACTGCAAACGAAGTTCACTGAACTCTGGTGAAAATAAAAGTGTAGTGAAGTAATCGGGGCTAAAGAGAAAAATTAGGCTTGATCCTGCAAGGTTTTCAAAACCTTGTAGGTTTAGATTAAAAGTATAGAAATACATACCTACAAGGTTTTGAAAACCTTGCAGGAGAAAAAATAAGACATGAAAAAAATATTCATCATAGTAACCCTTTCACTTTTTGCGATTAGTTATTCGCAGAAAAAGAAAGATTTATATCTTTTTACGTCGTTTAGAGAACCTGCAACAGAAGGTTTATATTTGGCATACAGTGAAGACGGTTACAACTGGAAGGGATTAGAAGAATCATTTTTAAAACCCGAAATCGGAGCCAGTAAAATCATGCGTGATCCGTCAATCACAAAAGGAGCAGACGGAATCTATCACATGGTTTGGACAACCGACTGGAAAGGCGGAAACGGTTTTGGCTACGCAAGTTCAAAAGACTTAATTCATTGGTCAGAACAGCAATATATTCCCGTGATGAAAAACGAACCAGAAGTCGTAAACGTTTGGGCGCCGGAGATTTTTTATGATGATGTAAAAGAGGAATACATTATTATCTGGGCATCAACAATTCCGTTCCGATTTCCAAAGGGAGTAGAAGAGGAGAAAAACAATCACAGAATGTATTACGTAACGACAAAAGATTTTAAAACTTTTTCGGGTACAAAATTATATTACGATCCAGGTTTCAGTGTAATTGATTGTGTGATTGTCAAAAAAGGGAAAAAAGACTATGTTTTGGTTTTGAAAGACAACACAAGACCCATGCGAAACATAAAAGTAGCTTTTGGAAAATCGCCTTTAGGGCCATTTCAGAAAAGTTCAGAACCTTTGACAGAATATTTATCAGAAGGTCCAACAGTAGTAAAAGTGGGTAAAAACTGGCTTTTGTATTATGACAATTACGGTTCAAAAAATTATAAAGCGTTAAGCACAACAGATTTTGTTCATTTTGAAGATGTTTCATCTAAAATAAGCCTTCCCGAAGGACATAAACACGGAACGATAACAACAATCTCTGCGGACGTTTTAAAGGGATTAATTGATAAAAAATAAATTATATAGCCACAGATTACACAGATTAAAAGGATTTTTTTTAAGATCTAATAATTAAAAATATAAATCTGCATAATCTGCTAAATCTGCGAGAGTAAATTTTTTTCTCGCAGATTTTGCAGATCAAGCAGATAAAAGAAATGGTTAGAAAAATTTCACGCAGATTTAAAATGATTTAAGCAGATCAAGCCGATTTTTTGATTTGTATAAAATCAAAAAGATTAAAATTAAATCTGCGCCAATCAGCCAAAATCTGCAAAATCTGCGTGAAACAAAAAAAATATAAAATGATTGCTTTCCAAAACATAAAAACCAACATCATAACCACAGCCACAATTCTTCTGGCTTGCACCGCTGTAAATGCACAAAACGATACTGTGAGATATGTTGGTAAAACACTTTCCAACATCGATTACCATCACGGACAGTTGAGTCCAGCGGTTGGAGTCCATGCTACGCAAATCATGCGTGCCAGCCGTGAACATCCCGAAAAAGCTGATGGTTTTGGATGGACATACAACCACCAGCCGATGATGGCGTATTGGAACAATACCTTTTATCTGCATTATTTAAGCGATCCTTCGGGTGAACATATTCCGCCAAGTCAGACATTATTAATGACTTCTAAAGACGGTGTAACATGGACAAAACCAGAAGTGATTTTTCCAATTTACCGCATTCCTGACGGATGGAAAAAAGAAGGTGTTGAAGGCGTTGCCAAAAATCTCGATGCCATTATGCACCAGAGAATGGGCTTTTATACCTCAAAAGACAACCGACTTTTTGCTTTAGCGTATTACGGAATTGCGATGGATGAAAAAGACGATCCAAACGACGGAAAAGGAATTGGTCGTGTCATTCGTGAAATCAAAAAAGACGGAAGTTTTGGCGAAATTTATTTCATCAGATACAACAAAACCTGGGATAAATCGAAATCGAAATTCCCATTTTATACCGCATCAAAAGACAAAGGTTTGAAAAAAGCCTGCGAAGAAATTTTATCAGAACCGTTAGTTTTACAGCAATGGGTAGAAGAAGCCGATCGTGACGATGAATTAATTCCGTTGCAGAAACCATACAAAGCGTTTAGTTATTATCATTTACCAAACGGAAATGTTGTGGGGTTGTGGAAACACGCTTTAACATCTATCAGTAGAGACGGTGGAAAATCTTGGGATTATATGCCATTGCGTGCGCCGGGATTCGTAAACAGCAACGCTAAAATCTGGGGACAAAAAACGTCAGACAATCGTTATGCAACACTTTACAATCCTTCAGAATATCGCTGGCCTTTGGCAATTTCAACAAGCGATGACGGATTAAATTACAAAGATTTATTATTGGTTCACGGAGAAGTAAGTCCGATGCGTTACGGTGGAAACTACAAATCGGCAGGTCCGCAATATGTGCGTGGGATTACAGAGAAAAATGGAACTCCGCCAGACGGAAAAATCTGGGTGGGTTACAGTATGAACAAAGAAGATATTTGGGTGGCGTCGATTCCTGTTCCAGTAACTTCGGTTGTGACAGAAAATGTAAATGACGTTTTCAATAATCTTCCCGACGGACAGGAATTGAAATTATGGAATACCTACGATCTTTCGTGGGCATCAACCAAAATCGAAAAGAAAGCCGATGGTAGAAAATGGCTGACGTTAAGAGATCAGGATTATTTTGATTATTCCCGTGCCGAAAGAGTGATTCCATTTGCCTCAAAAATGGAAGCTATTTTCACAGTAAAACCAGAACAAAACAATCATGGTTTATTGCAGATTGAATTCCAAAACAAACAAGGTCTGCCTTCCGTAAGATTGATTTTTTATTCTGACGGAGAATTAAAAGTAAAAAATGGTGCACGTTTGAGTTCGGTTACAAAATACGAAGCAAACAAAGCCTACACAATCACAGTTAAATTAGATGCTAAAAACCGTCAGTATACTATAAAAGTAAACGATGGAAAAGAATCAACAAAGATATTTTATGCGCCAACAGATGGTTTTGAACGAATCATGTTCCGCACAGGAGAACAAAGATATATGCCAAATCCGGACACAGCGCCAGACACAGATGATTACGACGACCTGCCTCAAACCGGAAAATTAATCCCAGAAGCAGTATTCAATATCGAATCGTTGATTACTAAAAAGTTGTAAAGAAAAATAGCCACAAATTCACGAATTATTTTATAAACGTTGCGTAATTTTTGCCACAGATTAAAATGATTAACACAGATTATAATCCAATTAATCCTTTTAATCTGTGGCAGAAAAAATTAGAGAAATTAAACGCAAAGTAAAAAATTGAGTTAATTCGTGAATTCGTGGCGAAAAAAAATATACAAAGTGAAGTTTTTTAAAAGAATATTATTAGCCGTTAGTCTTCTAGCAACTGTAGTTTCTAAAGGACAAATTCTCCCTGTACGCCTAACAACAGAAATGGCTCAAAATCCATTAGCAGTTGTAGAAAATCAGCCAAGATTGGGCTGGCAATTGGTTTCAAAAGAATCCGACGCCTCTCAGGTAGCATTTCTTATTTTAGTAGCTTCTTCAGAAGAAAAACTAAATAATGACGATGGAGATATTTGGAATTCGGGAAGAGTTAATTCCGATAAAAACCTGCATATTCTTTATGGCGGAAAACCATTAAAAAACGAAACCAAATATTTCTGGAAAGTTAAAGTTTGGAATCAATCAGGGAAAGTTTCAAAATGGAGTAGAATCGCTTCGTTCAGAACGGCGCCACTGGAATCAGATTTAAACCCGACGTGGATTGGTGCGATTACCAAAGCCGACAGTCATTTGCCGGAAGGAAGAACTTATCACACTGCCACTTTCAACAGAGAAAAAAAGATGTCCTTTATCAATGCTTCCGATTCTTTGGCACGCAGAAGCATTATGTTGCGCAAACCTTTCGAAGTAGAAAAAGCAGTTAAAGAAGCCGTAGTTTACATTTCAGGTTTAGGACATTATGAATTGACTATCAATGGGAAAAAAGTGGGTAACAGCCAATTTGCGCCGTTGTGGACCGATTATGATAAAACGGTTAATTATAACATTTACGAATTAAGCGCAAAAGATTTTCAAAAAGGCGATAACGTAATTGGCGTTTTGTTAGGAAACGGAATGTACAATACGCTTGCCGAAAGATATACCAAATTTTTCGTGAGTTTTGGTCCGCCGACATTATTCTTTAAAATGAAAATCAAGTATAATGACGGTTCAGAAGAAATTATAAAATCGGATGGAAGCTGGAAATACAGCAAAAGTCCGATTACCTACAACAGTATTTTTGGAGGAGAAGATTACAATGCCAGTTTAGAACAACGAGGCTGGAATAGAAAAGGTTTTAAAGATAGAGATTGGAAAAAAGTAATCATTCAGGAAGCGCCGAAAGGAGTTTTAAGACCGCAGACAGCACCACCGGTTACGATTCAGAAACAATACGAAGTGAAAACTGTAAAAGAACTGAAACCAAATTTCTATGTTTTTGATATGGGACAAAATCTTTCGGGATTTCCAACGATCAAAGTAAAAGGAAAAAGAGGGCAAACAATTCGTGTTTGGGTAGCTGAAGGATTAAATGAAGAGGGCACAATCGCGCAAGGAAGATCTGGAAAACCATATTATTACGATTACACTTTAAAAGGCGATGGAGTAGAAGAATGGACTCCAAAATTCAGTTTCTACGGCTATCAGTATGTTCAGATTGAAAACGTCAATTACAAAGAAGATAAAAACAAAGAGTTTCCGACTTTGGTTGAGTTGAAATCGAATTTCATTTACAATTCGGCTGGAGAAGCAGGAAGTTTTGCTTGTTCGAATGAGATTTTCAATAAAACACACGAACTGATCAATAACTCCATAAAAAGTAATTTCCAAAGTGTTTTTACCGATTGCCCGCAACGTGAAAAATTAGGCTGGCTCGAAGAAATTCAGTTGAATGGGCCAGGTTTGATGTTCAATTATAATCTTCAGACTTTCCTTCCTGCAACGATGCAGAACATTTCTGATTCACAACGTGATAACGGATTAATCCCGACAATTGTTCCTGAATATGTAATTTTTGGAGGCGATTTTACCGATTCTCCGGAATGGGGCGTTACAGGCGTAATCTTGCCTTGGATGTATTACGAATATTACGGTGACGCTTCATTATTAGAGAAATATTATCCTGTAATGAAAAAGTATGTCGATTATTTAGGAACTAAAGCCACAAACAACATAGTTTCTCACGGATTAGGCGATTGGTACGATTACGGAACACATCCTGCAGGATATTCTAAAAATAGTCCAATTGGGCTTTCTGCCACTTCTCACTATTATTATGGAGCGTATCTGACGGCTAAAGCGGGGAAATTATTGGGCAAAACTGAAGATTTTGAGAAATACAATACGTTGGCTTCTGAGATTAAAACCGCTTTCAATAAGGAATTTTTCAACGAAGAAACCAAACAATACGGAACAAACAGCCAGTTTAGCAACGCTGTTCCGATTTTTATGGATATTGTAGAACCGCAGTATAAAGAAGCGGTAATGCAGAATCTTTTAGCCGATATCAAAGAAAAAGGCGATCGTTTGACAACGGGAGATGTTGGAAACCGTTATTTGTTTCAAACATTGGCAAGAAATGGTGAAAATGAAACCATGTATAGAATGCACAATCATTATGATGCGCCGGGTTATGGTTTTCAGATTAAATTTGGCTTGACCACTTTAACCGAACAATGGGATCCGAGAAAAGGAAATTCGTGGAATCACTTTATGTTGGGACAAATTGAAGAATGGTTTTACCAAAGTTTAGCGGGAATCAAATCGGATCCTGAAAAACCGGGTTTCAAACATTTCTTTATTCAGCCGGAAGTGGTAGGCGATATGACTTTCGCGAAAGCGGATTATCAATCGGTTTATGGAAAAATCACTTCTTCTTGGGAAAAGAAAGACGGCAAATTTATTCTGATGGTTCAGATTCCGGTGAATACAACAGCAACAGTAAAATTGCCAGTTGCTAAAGATTCAGAAATAAAAATTGACAGTAAAAAGGTTAGAGCAGGTTTCGATGAAAAAACGCAAAAGCCGATGTTAGAATTAGGATCGGGAATTTATACCATAGAATGCACAATATAATGGAACGCGGATGACACGGATTCGCTATCGCGAAAACGCTGATTTACACGGATTTTTTCTTTTTTAGAATAATTAAAAATCCGTTTTAATCCGCTTCTTTACGAAGTAAATCCGTTTCATCAGCGTCCCAACACACAACAATATCAAAATGAAAAAAATAAAATATATCTTCTTAGTTTCCATTTTTGCCTTGACATTTGCCAATGCGCAAAGTACTTCTGATACGAATTTTAGAAAGCCAGTATCAGAAACACTGAAAAAAATAGAAACTGTTTTTAACGTAACCATCAACGATGACAGAGGTTTATTAAAAGGAAAAGAACTCGACTATGCCGACTGGAGAATTGAACCAGGAAATCTACCGCTTTCGCTAACTAATATTTTAGTGCCGTTTGAATTGATGTATTTTAAACAACCCGATGGAACCTACATCATACGCAAGTATGAAAACCATAAAGTTTCGGTAGATAAAGGAAAAGAACGCTTGTTTTATTTAGAAAGCCTTTATTCGACCAAAGAAGAATGGGAGAAACGCAAAACGGAGTTAAAAGCTTGTATGATTCAATCATTTGGATTAGAAAAGGCACCCCCAATGCCCAAGTCTAAACCACTTTTAACTCCAAAAAGAATTTACAAAGACTACAGTGTAGAAAATATTGCTTTGGAAATTCTTCCGGGAGTCTATGCCACAGGATCGATTTACAAACCGTATCCGTTCAATAAAAAGTCGGCTGTAATTATTACACCAGACGGGCATTTCGGTGACGGAAGATACAGAAAAGATGAGCAGTACCGTTGTGCCATGATGGCAAAAATGGGCGCAATTGTGGTCGGTTACGATTTATTTGCGTGGGGCGAATCGTTATTGCAGTTTCCCGAAGAAACGCACAGAAACAGCATCGCATCGACTGTACAATTACTTACAGGAATTCGTTTGTTAGATTATTTGTCAACCGTAAAAAATGCTGATATGTCAAGAGTTGGTGTTACAGGTGGCTCTGGCGGAGGATCACA
Organism: Flavobacterium sp. FG19; assembly: GCF_057809475.1. Taxonomy (NCBI): domain Bacteria; kingdom Pseudomonadati; phylum Bacteroidota; class Flavobacteriia; order Flavobacteriales; family Flavobacteriaceae; genus Flavobacterium; species Flavobacterium sp. FG19. The sequence continues at coordinate 88,121 of NZ_JBMDKA010000010.1, forward strand.
TACGATGTTTTTATCAGCGATTGATGATCGTGTAAAAGTTTCAGCTCCAGTTGTGATGGTTTCGTCACATTTCTCAGGCGGTTGCCCATGCGAGAGCGGACGCGGCATTCACTTATGTGGAAACGGAACTAATAATGCCGAAATCTCAGCTATGATGGCGCCAAAACCACAATTGATTGTTTCTGACGGAAAAGACTGGACTTTAGCAGTTCCAGAATTGGAATTCCCTTTTATCCAAAGAACTTACGAATTGTACGGAAAGAAAGATTTAGTAGAAAATGCCCATTTTGAAAAAGAAGGACACGATTTCGGAATCTCAAAACGCATGGCTTTGTATCCGTTTATGGCGAAATATTTAAATTTAGATTTGAATAAAGTGAAGAATGACAAAGGCGAAATCGACGAATCGACGTGTGTGATTGAACCAAAAGAAAAGTTGCTGGTTTTTGGAGATAAAGGAGAAAAACTGCCAAAAAATGCGTTGAAAGACATCAACAAATTATATGAAATGTTCGGAGAAAAAAATCTGAAAGTTTACGAGGTTAAGAAGTAAAAAAGATAGCCACGAATTCACGAATTATTTTTTTCTGCCACAGATTAAAATGATTATTAGGATTTTTTATCTGCCAGATTTTTAATCATTGAAAATCCTTTAATCTGGGGCAAATAAATTAGAGAAATTATACGCAAAGAATAATTAGAGAAAATTCGTGAATTCGTGGCGAAAAAAAATATTTATGAAGATAAGAGTTAAAATACAGCAATTAGGTTTTGGAATTTTACTGATTTTAGTAGGTCAGAATATCATTGCTCAGTCAAGTAACGACCTAAAATTGTGGTACGATAAACCCGCATCCATTTGGAACGAAGCCTTGCCTTTAGGAAACGGACGTTTGGGCGCAATGGTTTTTGGCGACCCAGCAGTAGAACGTTTGCAATTGAATGAAGAAACCATTTGGGCAGGATCTCCAAACAGCAATGCACATTCCAAATCGATAAAAGCATTACCAATTGTTCGTCAGTTAATTTTTGACGGAAAATTTGATGAAGCACAAGAATTGGCTACGCAGGATATCATGTCGCAAACGAATGACGGAATGCCGTATCAGACTTTTGGAAGCGTTTATATTTCGTTCAACGGACATCAAAAATATACCGATTATTACCGTGATTTAGATATCAGTAATGCTACAGCTAAAGTAAAATACAAAGTAAATGGGGTTGAATTTACAAGAGAAATTCTAACGGCATTTTCAGATCAGGTTATTGTGGTTAAACTTTCTGCGAGTCAGCCTGGACAAATAACTTGTAACGTTTTCATGAACAGTCCGATTGATAAAACAGTCGCTTCGACAGAAGGAAACCAGATTATACTTTCGGGAGTTGGAACTAACTTTGAAGGCGTAAAAGGAAAGGTAAAATTTCAAGGCCGATTAACCGCTAAAAATAAAGGCGGACAAATCGATGCCAGCAATGGCGTATTAAGTATCAATAAAGCCGATGAAGTAACTTTATACATTTCGATTGCAACCAATTTCAAAAACTATCAGGACATTTCTGGTGATGAAATTGCAAAAAGCAAAGACTATTTGGCGAAAGCGGAAACAAAAGATTTTGAAACCATAAAGAAAGCGCATGTTGATTATTACCAAAAATTCTTTAACAGAGTTGCGTTAGATTTAGGTTCAAACGAATTGACAAAGAAATCAACAAACGAAAGAATCAGAGATTTTTCGAAACAATTTGATCCGCAGTTGGCTTCATTGTATTTCCAATTTGGGCGCTATCTTTTAATTTCGAGTTCACAGCCAGGAGGACAGCCAGCCAATCTACAAGGAATCTGGAACGATATGGTAACGCCACCTTGGGACAGTAAATACACAACCAACATCAATGCGGAAATGAATTATTGGCCAGCACAGGTAACAAATCTACAGGAAATGCATGAACCTTTTGTACAAATGGCAAAAGAATTGGCTGTAACGGGTGCAGAAACTGCGAGAACAATGTACAATGCCAGTGGATGGGTTCTACACCACAATACCGATATTTGGCGTGTAACCGCTCCGGTAGATTCAGCTGCTTCGGGAATGTGGCCGACAGGTGGTGCTTGGGTTTGTCAGGATTTATGGGAAAGATATTTATATACAGGAGATAAAAAATATTTAGCAGAAATTTATCCGATCATGAAAGGCGCCGCCGATTTCTTTTTAGATTTCATGATTGTAGATCCGAACACAGGATATTTAGTGGTTGTTCCGTCAAGTTCTCCTGAAAACACACATGCAGGCGGAACAGGAAAAGCCACTATTGCATCTGGAACTACAATGGACAATCAGTTGATTTTTGATTTGTTTACACATGTAATCGAGGCTTCGGCATTGGTTGCTCCAGACGCTGTTTATTCGAAAAAAGTAAGCGACGCTTTGGCAAAAATGCCTCCAATGAAAGTGGGAAAACACAGTCAGTTGCAAGAATGGCAGGACGATTGGGACAATCCGAAAGACAATCACAGACACGTTTCGCATTTATACGGATTGTATCCGAGCAATCAGATTTCGCCAATCAAAACACCAGAATTATTTGAAGCAGCTAAACAATCGCTAATTTACAGAACAGATGAATCTACAGGCTGGTCAATGGGATGGAAAGTAAATTTATGGGCGAGATTATTAGACGGAAATCATGCGTATAAATTGATTCAGGATCAATTACATTTGGTAACAGCAGATCAAAGAAAAGGCGGCGGAACGTATCCGAATATGTTAGATGCACATCAGCCATTCCAAATTGATGGGAACTTTGGATGTACTGCCGGTTTTGCCGAAATGTTGATGCAGAGTCAGGAAGATGCGATTCAGTTACTGCCTGCTTTACCAACGGTTTGGAAAGACGGAAGCATAAAAGGTTTAGTAGCAAGAGGCGGATTTGTAATTGATATGACCTGGAAAAATAACAAAGTTTCGACTTTGAAAATCTATTCGAAAATTGGTGGAAACTGCCGATTGAAATTAGAGAATACTTTAAGCGGTTCTTCAATAAAAAAAGCAAAAGGAAAAAATTCAAATCCGTTATTTTATGATGTGGAAGTGAAGAAACCGATTATTTCTAAGGAAGCAAAATTACCTAAAGTACAATTGCCAAATTATAATATTTACGATGTGAATATGAAAGCGGGGCAGACGTATACTTTTACTGGGAATTAATATATGAGCTTAGACCTAACAGGTTTTTAAAACCTGTTAGGTCTTGACATGTTTCCTGCAAGGTTTTCAAAACCTTGTAGGTATGAATTAGAAGGTTTAGTTTTTAATTAAAATCAAACACCTACAAGGTTTTGTCCCGAAGCCTCGGGATTGCAGGAGATTGAAAACGTAAAGGTCTCTTGCGTGAGTGATGGAAGTGGAGCTCTCCCGATTTTTCATCGGGAAGCGGGAACGGACAGCACGACCCGGAGGGGCACGCCCAAAATATTAAAATTAATTAGATAGAATGTTGACAAATTTCAAACATAAAATAATAACACTTTCAATAGCAATTGCATGTATAAACAGCAGTTGCAAATCTGGAGCAGACCATTCTCAAAAAGGGAAATCAGTCATTTTAAAAGAAAAAAACTTCAAACATTATGTGGACTATTTCAACACGATGGAAGATGAAAATTTGAAGTTTGCGATTCCAAATGACAGTGCTTGGACTTGGATGGAAAAGAACATTCCGTTGTTTGAATGTCCACAGCAGAATTTCGAGGAAATCTATTATTTCAGATGGTGGAGCGTTCGTAAACATATAAAGAATACTCCACAAGGATTTGCAATTACCGAGTTTTTGGTAGACCGTTCGTATGCCGATAAATACAATATGATTAGTTGTGCTTTGGGACACCATATTAACGAATTTAGATGGGTTCATGATCCGAAATACATTGAACAGGATGTGAAACTTTGGTATAGAGGCAATGATGGAAAACCGATGAACAAATTGTATAAATTCAGCAGTTGGACAGCCGATGCTTTGTATAATCGTTATTTGGTGAATAAGGATGAAAAATTCTTATTGGATTTATATCCGGACATGGTTACCGATTATGCCGTTTGGGAAAAAGACCGTCAGCGAAAAGATGGTCTGTTTTGGCAACATGACGTAAAAGACGGGATGGAAGAATCTTTAAGCGGCGGACGAAAAGTACAAAATGCAAGACCAACGATTAACAGTTATATGTACGGAAATGCTGTAGCGATTTCTAAAATGGCTGAAATGAAAGGCGATAAAGAAGCAGAAGTAAAATTCAGAGCAAAAGCTGGTGTTCTGCAAAAATTAGTAGAAACCAAATTGTGGAACCAGAAAAGCGAATTTTTTGAGACCTTTACAGAAAAAGATACTTTGGCGCAGGTTCGAGAAGCAATCGGATTTATTCCGTGGTATTTTAACTTGCCAGAGCAAAATAAAGGTTTTGAAAAGGCGTGGGAACAAATTAAAGATGAAAAAGGATTTTCGGCTCCGTTTGGATTAACAACAGCAGAAAGAAGAAGTCCGAGATTTAGAACCCACGGAACAGGAACCTGTGAGTGGGACGGTGCGATTTGGCCATTTGCAAGTTCGCAGACGTTAACCGCTTTGGCAAATGTTTTGAATAATTACAATCAGAATTATGTTGGTAAAACGGATTATTTCAAGCAGATGGAATTGTATGTTCAGTCCCAATATTACAGAGGAAGACCTTATTTGGGAGAATATTTGGATGAAACAACTGGATATTGGTTAATGGGAGACAGAGAAAGAAGCCGTTATTATAACCATTCGACTTTCAATGATTTAGTGATTACTGGATTGGTTGGTTTACGTCCGAGAGCTGATAAAAAGATTGAAGTAAATCCGCTAATTCCACAAGAAAAATGGGATTGGTTTTGTCTGGATAATGTTTTGTATCATGGCAATATTATTACGATTCTTTGGGATAAAACAGGAGAAAAATATCATAAAGGAAAAGGTTTTAGAATTTTTAAAAACGGAAAAGAGATTGCGGTTTCTGAGAAATTGGAGAAGTTAGTTTCTGAATAATTTTAAACCGTTAAGTTGATTTAGTTTAGAATAAAATTTGGAGAAAACAGTATTAAATTATTCAATCAAAGGCGGTGTATTTCATATTGTATGGAATATGGTATTTGTGGTTTTAGGTATTTACTTTTTATCACTTATAAATGTTGAAAAGATTAGATTTAAATTTGGTGATTTGGTTTTACCAATTGTTGCTGTTTTGTTTATCATCGTTTATGGGAAAAAAGCAGTGATGACTCTTTTTAATTTTCATAAAAAAATAATATTCTCACAAGAAGGATTAGAGCTGAATGAGATTTTTTATGAATGGAAAGATATTATATTTCCAAGAGTTATTGCGAAAACAGAACACACGGCAAAGTACAATTTGTCCTATAAAGAGTTTTACCTCACTTTTGTTTATAAGCAGAAAACCATCGAAATAAAAATAGATGATTATGATATTTCTGAAAATGAAATTAAGGAACTTATAAAAAAATATAGTCCAAAGTTTACACCGAGCACTATGAGCGAAGAGAAAACAGTTTACGAACCAATACATGATTTTGATCAGATTATTACTTTAGATTACTATTACGATCTTGAACATGAGGATTCAGAAGAAGCAATACAAGATGTTCAGAAATTAGCTGTGAAAGATTTAGATGGAATAAAACGTTTTTGTGAAAATCAACTCTTTGTGCAACCTGATAAAGTCAGTTTTATTTATTATTCGCTGAGTGAAGATGAGGATATTGATAAATGGGCAGATTTTCTTTCTGATGAGTTTAGTAGAGTTTTTCAGATTGCGTTAAATCAGAATAAAATAAAAGAACTAACTCCAGTTTTATATGAAATTTTAGTAGAAGATATAAGTTCGTATAATGCGGGACAAGTTAGACAGACATTGCTAAAAGGATTAGATCATAAGGATTTAGAAACCCGTTTAAAGGCTTTAGAATTTCTTCAAGATTGGATTGATGAAGCTGTTTTAAAGAGTAATTCAATTGTAGTATCTAAGCTGAGACAAAAGCTTAAAGATCCAGAGTGGAAAATGCGCTGGAAAGCAAGTAAATTGTTAGAACAATATAAAATTGCTTTTGAAAGCTTAAGTACGCTAGATAAATTACGAAGGTTTATTAATCCGTAATTAATAAGTTTCAGTTTATCATTTCTACATTAGGATAAATGACAAAAATGAGCAAAATTTACTCTCGCAGATTTGCTTCGCCTGTTTGCTATCACTCGGGTGGCAGATTTAGGAGATTTTTGATTGAGTAAAATAATCTGCTGAATCTGCCAAATCTGCGAGAAACAAAAAATAAAAGCCCAAAAAGCTTAAAAAATAAAATCATGAAAAAGTTTTTTTTACATCTTACATTAATCATTTCACTTTTTACCATTTCGGCGAAAGCCCAAAACAAAATCAGTGTAAGTGATTTAAAGTGCGAAATGCTGACCAATCCGGAAGGAATTGATGTTTTACAGCCAAGATTAAGCTGGAAAATAAAAGCAGCTATTAATGATGTAAAACAAATTTCATATCAGATTATTGCTTCTTCAAGTTTGGAGAAACTAAATGCAGGAAACGGAGATTTATGGGATAGCGGAAAAATTCAAAGTGATGCTTCCGTAAATGTAATTTATAACGGAAAAAAACTAAAAGACAGACAAGACGCTTATTGGAAAGTAACGGTTTTTACCAACAAAGGCGAGGCTCAATCAAAAGAAACAGGACATTTTAGCATTGGGATTTTAACGTATGCAGATTGGAAATCGACACGTTGGATTGGTTATGAAAAATTGTCGAAAGATGACAGCATTTCGCAGTATTCAAAATTGTCAGCTCGTTATCTGCGAAAAGAAATCAACTTGAAAAAACAAGTCAAAAGTGCCAAAGTTTATATTATGGGAATGGGCTTGTACGAGTTGTACATCAATGGAAATAAAATTGGCGACCAGGTTTTAGCACCTGTTCCTACGGACTATACCAAAAATATAAAATACAATGTTTTTGATGTGACTTCGCAATTGAAGGAAGGGAAAAATATGCTGGGAACAATTTTAGGGAACGGACGTTTTTTTGCCATGCGTCAGGATTACAAACCCTATAAAATCAAGTCATTTGGTTTGCCGAAAATGGCTCTGCAATTATTTGTAGAATATACCGACGGTAGCAAAGACGTTATCAGAACTGACGATACTTGGAAACTAACAACCGACGGTCCGATTTTGGCTAACAATGAATACGACGGCGAAGAATATGATGCCCGCAAGGAAATGAAAGGCTGGAGCACGACCAATTTTGACGATAAAAACTGGATAAACGCCAGATACGTTCAAGAACCAGGCGGATTCTATGAAGGACAGATGTCAGCAAATATGAAAATTAAGCGCGAAGTAAAACCCATATCTATCAAACAAACACCAAAAGGAACTTATATCCTGGATATGGGACAAAATATGGTGGGCTGGCTACAATTGAAAGTAAAAGGAAATGCGGGAGATAAAATCACGATGAAATTTGCGGAATCGTTACAGCCGGATGGTTCGTTATATATTGCCAATTTGCGTGATGCCAAAACTACTGATATTTATACTTTAAAAGGAGAAGGGGAAGAAGTTTGGGAACCTCGTTTTATTTTTCACGGATTCAGATTTGTAGAGATTTCAGGATTTAAAACCAAGCCAGCTTTAGAAAATTTTGTTGGAAAAGTGGTTTATGATGATATTCAGACTACGGGAACTTTCGATTCTTCGAACCCGATAATGAACCAGATTTTTAAGAATGCTTGGTGGGGAATTAGTGGAAATTATAAAGGAATGCCGATTGATTGTCCGCAAAGAAACGAGCGTCAGCCTTGGTTGGGAGACAGAACGACTGGAGCTTTTGGAGAAAGTTTCTTATTTGATAATCAGACTTTGTACGCAAAATGGTTAGACGATATTAAAAACTCGCAAACTATTGATGGTGGAATTCCAGATGTAGCACCAGCTTTTTGGCGTTATTACGGCGATAATGTGACTTGGCCGGGAACTTATATTACCGTAGCAGATATGCTGTATCAGCAATTTGGAGATTCAAAAGTGGTCGAAAAACAATATCCATACATGAAAAAATGGATGGATTATATGGAAGAAAACTATTTGGTTGACGATATCATGACCAAAGATAAATATGGCGATTGGTGCGTTCCACCAGAGTCGTTGGAATTAATCCGTTCGAAAGATCCTTCTCGTTTAACGGATGGCGAACTAATTTCGAGTGCTTTTTATTATCAGCTTCTAAATATCATGAAAAAGTTTGCTATCATTGCCAATACACAAAATGATATTAAACATTATGATGAATTAGCTTCAAGAATCAAAAAAGCATTCAACGCTAAATACTTCAACAAAGACAAAAACAATTACGCCAATAATACCGTAACAGCCAATTTACTGCCTTTGACTTTCGGAATGGTTCCAGAAGAATTAAAGCAAAAAGTTTTTGAAAGTCTAGTTCATGAAGTAGAAGTAACCAAAAACGGTCATGTCAGCACAGGCGTTATCGGAACACAGTTTTTAATGCGAACCTTAACCAATTTCGGTCGTGGGGATTTAGCTTTTAAATTAGCATCAAACAAAACGTATCCAAGTTGGGGTTATATGGTCGAAAACGGCGCTACGACAATCTGGGAACTTTGGAACGGAAACACGGCGGATCCTGCAATGAATTCGCAAAACCACGTCATGCTTTTAGGCGATTTATTGATTTGGTATTACGAAAATATGGCAGGTATCAAGAGCAATCCTGAAACTCCCGGTTTCAAACAAATTATCATGAAACCTGATTTCAATGCAGGATTGACTTATGTAAACGCTTCTTACGAATCGGTTTACGGAACGATTAAAAGTGATTGGAAAAAAGACAAAAAAGCTTTGGTTTGGAATATTACGATTCCGGCGAATACGACGGCTGTAGTTTATTTGCCAACAACGAATGTTTCATCAGTAACAGTGAATAAGCAAAAATTAACCCAGTTTTCTACTTCTGCTAAAACAGAGAACAATAATACTATTGTAACTTTATTATCTGGAACTTATGTTTTGAGTGTAAAATAAGGAAGTTTTTTCGTACTATTGTGAAGTATTGCAAAAGATAATTTATGGATGCTATTAAAGTTTTTGAAGATAAAAGAGTACGAAGTCATTACGATACTGATAATGAAATTTGGTACTTTTCTATAGTGGATATTGTTGAAGCTTTAACAGATTCTAAGAACCCGACAGATTATTTAAAAAAAATCAGAAAGAGAGATGCTGAACTTGGAAGCTACATAGGGACAAATTGTCCCCAGGTAACAATGTTAACTAATGGGAAAAAGCGTAAAACACTGGCAGGTAATGTTGAAAATATTTTTAGAATAGTACAATCATCCCATCTCCTAAAGCTGAACCGTTTAAGCAATGGCTGGCAAAAGTAGGTTATGAACGTATTCAGGAAATTCAGGATCCGGTACAAAGTATCGACCGAGCTAGAGAAAACTGGAAACAGCATGGAAGAAGCGAAAAGTGGATTCAGCAACGCATGATGGGACAGGAAACCCGAAATAAACTAACTGATTACTGGAAAGAAGCGGGTATTGAAGAGAAAAATGAATTTGCAATTCTAACTAATATTATTCATCAAGAATGGACCGGACTTTCAGTTAAAGAACATAAAGAAGCAAAAGGCTTAAAGACGCAAAATCTGAGAGACCACATGAGTGAGGCCGAGCTCATTTTTACAGCACTTGCCGAACTTTCTACAAGGCAAATAGCCGAAAACGATGAAGCAAAAGGATTAATCGAAAATGCAGTTGCAAGCAAAAAGGGTGGAACAGTGGCTAAAAATGCGCGAGTTGAACTGGAACAACAAACAGGTAAAAATGTAGTAACAAACGAGAATTTTTTACCTCCTTCAGAAAGAAAAAAAACTTTCCCTAAGAAGAAATAATATTTTTTTCAAAAAGTTGAACTGTAAAAAAACTACTTTACTATATAAAATGACTTAGCTATTACGTTTTCGTCAGGAAATTTTGCGATTAACGTTAAATAAGTTGCATTTTAAATAATTCGGGACAGTACAGGATGCATTGTTAATTTTTTGGTGTTATTTTTACACTTATTAAATATTTTTACCTAAAAAAATGCTAGGTATATATTTATAGTCAGAAAAAATAATTCATAATTTAAATTAAGAATGAAGGTAACAAAATTAGTATTTGTCTTGTTTGGACTTTTCCTTTTAGGGAGTTGTAAATCGGCTTTAGAGAAAAAGACTTGGAAAGAAGGAATTTTAGTAGATCAGTTTATTTATGATAAAGCGCCTTATCCTTCTTGCCACGCTGTTACAATTGTCGAAGCTACAAATGGTGATTTAGTTGCCTCATGGTTTGGTGGAACTCACGAAAGGCATCCTGACGTTTGCATTTATGTAGCCATCAAACCCAAAGGGAGTGACACTTGGAATGAAGGCGTAAAAGTGGCCGACGGTGTTATGAAAGAAGGGCCAAGATTACCAACTTGGAATCCAGTTTTATACCAAATTCCGGGTGGCGATTTAATGTTATTCTATAAAATAGGCCCAAAACCATCTGAATGGTGGGGCGTAATCAGAACTTCATCTGATGGTGGAAAAACTTGGTCTGAGGCTCAAAAAATGCCAGATGGTTTCTTAGGGCCAATCAAAAACAAACCAGTTTTATTAAGCAACGGAACATTATTATGTCCGTCAAGCATTGAAGGCGATGGATGGAGACTTCGTATGGAATCTACTCCAGATTTCGGAAAAACTTGGGTAATGGGCGATACACTTCCAAGAGGGAAACAAAAAATCAATGCCATTCAGCCAAGTATTTTATTTCATAAAGACGGAAGTATTCAAGCTATCGGAAGAACGAGAAACAGAGCGATTTTCAGTACATTCTCAAAAGATAACGGAAAAACTTGGTCGGATGTTGAGTTAATCGGATTGCCAAACAACAACTCTGGAACTGATGCTGTAACACTTAATGACGGCAGACATTTATTGGTTTACAATCACGTTTTACCTCCTGGAACAGAAGCGAAAGGGCCAAGAACGCCTTTAAACGTTTCAGTTTCAAAAGACGGAATCAATTGGAATGCTGCTTTGGTTTTAGAAGATTCAAAAATCAGCCAATATTCTTACCCATCTATGATCCAAAGTTCAGACGGAATGGTGCATATCGTGTACACTTGGAGAAGAGAAAAACTGAAATACGTAAAAATCGATCCAAGTAAATTAGTGGCACTTCCAATCAAAAACGGAGTATGGCCAGGCGAAGAAGGAAAAGTAGTAACGGCAGTAAAAGCGGAAGAAGAGTAAAATAAATTGAACCATTAAGAGATTAAGAAAGTTAAGTTGCTGTATCTATTTATTCTTTTAAAGAGAACATTAAGCTTAATTTTCTTCATCTTCTAATGATAATTATTAAAAGTATTGAAGCTTAATTTCCTTAATGCCTTAATGGTAAAACTAATTAACATGAAGCTAAATAAAAATTTAATTGTTGCGCTACTTGTTGTTCTATCAACAACATTGAACAGCTGTGCAACAGCTCAGTCTTCAAACAAAAAGCAAAAATATAAAGTGGCGGTTTGCGACTGGATGATTTTAAAAAGACAAAAATTAGGTGCTTTTGGTTTGGCTGCTGAAATAAAAGCTGATGGAATTGAGCTGGATATGGGAGGTTTAGGAAACCGTCCGACTTTTGACAGCAAACTAGGCGATCCTGTAGAAAGACAAAAATTCTTAGACAAATCGAAAGAAACTGGCGTTGGAATTAGTTCAATTGCCATGTCTGGATTTTACGCCCAATCTTTTGCGACAAGAGAAATCACGCCAATGATTACCGATTGTATTCAGGCCATGAAAAACATGAAAGTAAAAGTGGCCTATCTTCCGTTAGGAACACAAACCGATTTGGTAAAAAATCCAGAATTGCGTCCAGAAGTAATTAAAAGACTGCAATGGGCAGGAAAAGAAGTGGGGAAAATAGGCGGAGTTATCGCAATCGAAACTTCGTTAAGTGCCACAGAAGAGAAAAAGCTTTTAGATGACGTGAACTCAAAATACATTAAAAGTTCTTTCAATTTTGCCAATGCAGTTGATAATGGCAGAGACATTTCATCCGAATTGAAAATCTTAGGAAAGAAATATTTGGCGCAAATTCACGCTTCAAACACCGATCAGTTTTGGTTAGAAAACGACAAAGCGATTGATATGCCAAAAATCAAAGCAACATTAGATGAAATGAAATGGAGTGGATGGCTTATTGTAGAACGTTCTCGTGATGTAACTCAAGTTCACAATGTAAAAGCCAATTACGGCGCAAATGTGGCTTATTTGAAAAAGATTTTCCAAAATTAATTTTTTAGCCACAGATTATACGGATTAAAAGGATTTTTAAATCTGTGAAAATCTTTTAATCTGTGGCAAAAGAATCAATAGAAAATCTGCCAAATCTGCTGAATCTGCGAGAGATATTTTTTTCACGCAGATTCAGCAGATCTAGCAGATTATTTTAGAATGAATACCCAAAACCAGCATACCATGAAATATTTACAATTACTCTTTTTATTTTTTTATATCACTTTCGCGACAGCGCAGAACATCACAGTTGTTAGTGATGCGAGTTCGCCAAGAGCAAAATTTGGAGCAGAAAAATTATCTGAAACACTTACAGTAAAAGGTTTCAGCGTAACTTCTTCAGCTAAATTCAAAAAATCAAAAGATAAAGTAATTGTTATTGGCGAAAAAGGAACCGATTTTTGGAAACAAAATGCCAAAAGCGCTAAAATCGACGACAGCAAATTATCGAAAAAAGAAGGCTTCCAGATTCGTACTCAAAATAATGTCATTTATATCGAAGGAGCAGATGCTTCGGGAACTTTGTATGGCGCATTAGAATTAGCAGATAGAATTAAAACTTCAGGTCAGCTTCCTTCGGAAATTAATATTGTTGACAGTCCTGAAATGGTTTTAAGAGGAGCCTGCATCGGAATGCAGAAACCCGTTTACCTTCCGGGACGTGACGTTTACGAATATCCATATACACCAGAAACTTTCCCGTGGTTTTATGATAAAGCTTTATGGATAAAATATCTGGATATGCTGGTAGAAAACCGCATGAACTCTTTGTATTTATGGAACGGACATCCGTTTGCTTCTTTAGTAAAACTAAAAGAATATCCTTTTGCTGTAGAAGTAAGTGATGAAGACTTCAAAAAGAATGAAGAAATCTATAAATTCTTAACCGTTGAAGCAAATAAACGTGGAATCTGGGTCATTCAAATGTTTTATAATATTATTGTTTCTAAGCCTTTTGCCGAACATTACAACATTAAAACGCAGGATCGTTCAAGACCAATTACGCCTTTATTGTCAGACTACACCAGAAAATCTATTGCTGCTTTTATAGAAAAATATCCAAATGTTGGATTAATGGTTTGTTTAGGAGAAGCCATCAATACGGTTGATGATGATGTGGAATGGTTTACCAAAACGATTATTCCAGGTGTTCGTGACGGTTTACAGGCATTAGGAAAAACAGAAGAACCACCAATTATCCTACGTTCTCACGATACGGACGGACCTTTAGTAATGGAAAAATCACTTCCGTTATACAAGAATCTTTATACGGAAAGTAAATATACAGGAGAATCTTTAACGACTTATACACCGGGTGGGCCTTGGGGAGAAACGCATAAACAGTTGAGTGCTCTTAAATCCATTCATATTGAGAATGTTCATATTTTGGCAAACTTAGAACCTTTCAGATACGGTTCGCCAGATTTCATTCAGAAAACGGTAAAAGCTATGCACAGCGTCCACGGTGCAAATGCTTTACACTTATATCCGCAGGCATCATATTGGGATTGGCCGTATTCAGCAGATAAAACGAAATCAGGAGAACGTTTATTGGAAATGGATCGTGACTGGATTTGGTACAAAGCTTGGGCAAGATATGCTTGGGATAGTAAAAGAGACCGTAATGAAGAAGTGAAATTCTGGGATAAAGATTTGGCTTCAAAATACGGGACTTCTCAGGAAGCGGCTAATAATATTTTAAAAGCTTATGAAGAAACGGGAGAAATTGCTCCAAAAACATTAAGACGTTTCGGAATTACGGAAGGAAACCGTCAGACTTTATTGTTAGGAATGTTCGAAAGTCAGTTGGTAAATCCGTCAAAATGGAGAGTTTATCCGGGATTCCACGAATCATGCGGACCAGCGGGCGAATTGCTTTTAGAATATGCTAAAAAAGAATGGAACAAAGAACAGCATTCGGGTGAACTTCCAACGCAGATTATTGCCGAAATTACAGAACACGGAAGATTGGCAGTTGAAGCCATCGACAAAGCAGAAGCCAGCGTAACCAAAGACAGAGAAGAATTTGCACGTCTTAAAAATGATATTCATGCCTACAAAGCGTTTGCCGATTTCTTCTCAGAAAAAGTAAAAGCTGCTTTATTGGTTTTAAGATACAGTTATTCCAACGACATTGCCGATTTAGATAAAGCAATGCCTCATTTAGAGAAAAGTATCGAATATTATGAGTTATTGGTAAACCTTACGAAAGATACATATTACTATGCCAACAGTATGCAGACTGCTCAACGCCGAATCCCGATTGGTGGTGACGACGGCAACAACAAAACCTGGGCAGAATTATTACCGCATTATGAACGTGAATTGGCTAATTTTAAAAGAAATCTAGAGAAGCTAAAATCTTCAAAAGACGGTAAAATTGAAACGAAAGAAGGAAAGCCTTGGAAAACGGCAGAAGTAACTTTCATCGACGAAAAACCAGGAACGTATTTAGTTAAAACTGGAACAAAAGTGTACGGAACAGATATTTCTGAATTGACTAAAATTGCTCCGGAACTTCAAAACTTAAAAGGATTTACTTTTGTAGAAAACGATCAGAACGAAAAAGGAACACATTTGAAGTTTAGAAATACAAAAGCGGTTAAATTAGTAGTAGGTTATTTCAATTCAGATCAGAAGCGATTTTTATTACCGCCAAGTTTAGAAACAGATGCTGCAGGAAATGCTCACGGTCAAGCCGAAGTAATTCTGGCAAGCGCTATGAATTTAAAAGATTTACCACGTGTTAACATTCACACCTATACTTTCCAGCCGGGCGAGAATAAATTAGATTTAGGAAAAGGAAAAGTATTGATTTTAGGTTTCATCGACGCAGATCAAACCATAACACCGCGTGATGTTGGATATATTGATGCAGGAGAAAAAGCAGCTATTGACTGGTTGTTTTATTAATCTACGTTCCTGCAAGGTTTTCAAAACCTTGTAGGTATCTATAAGGATTAAAATTAAAAGAATAATTTGGGCGTGTCCCTCCGGGTCGGGCTTTCGGCTATATCTTTTATTCCGCTCCGCTGCATAAAAGGATACCGCCTCAATCCCTCACGCAAACTCGTAGTTAATTTAGACCTAACATGTTTTTAAAATCTGTTAGTTTTAATTAAGAATATAAACACAATCTTGTCATCCCGAGGAACGAGGGATCTTCGCAAAAAGTTCCATACAGTTTGTCATTTCGAGGAACGAGAAATCACACGCGGGATTCGACAAAGATTGGGAGTAACTATGTGGAGTTTCTAGTGTGATTTCTCCCTTTGGTCGAAATGACAAAGCTTACGATTTCCTGCAAGGTTTTCAAAACCTTGTAGGTGTCTAAAATGAACGTTAAAAAGTTAAACCTACAAGGTTTTGAAAACCTTGCCGGAATTAGAAAATATGAATAGAATAGTTTTTTTTATTTTTTGTTTTTTTTCAAGTCTTTGCTTTGTTTGGAGTCAGAGCAAAGGTTCAGTTCGTAAAGAAATTTCGCTGAATTCGTCTTGGGAAACCGTAATCTTGGAAAATCTTCCCGCACAGGAAGAGAGGTTTGTAGACCATCCAGAAACTGATTCCAATTGGCAGAAGGTTAGTGTGCCTCACAATTGGGATCAGTATTATGGTTTCAGAAGAACAAAACATGGAAATTTACACGGTACTGCCTGGTACAAAAAAACACTGAAACTAGATAAAAAAGACGCTTCAAAACAGCATTTTCTTTATTTCGAAGGAGTGAGTTCATACGCAACAGTTTGGGTAAATGGTAAAAAAGTTGGCGAACACAAAGGCGGTAGAACTACCTTTACTTTAGACATTACAAAAGTGGTTTCTTTCGATGCAGCAAATATCATTTTAGTAAAAGCTTCTCATCCTTCTTTTATAGCCGATTTACCTTGGGTTTGTGGAGGCTGTTCAGGAGAATGGGGATTTTCAGAAGGTTCTCAACCAATGGGAATTTTTAGGCCGGTTTCTTTGGTAATTACAAACGATGTGAGAATTCAGCCGTTTGGTGTTCATATTTGGAATGACAAATCGATTTCTAAACAAAAAGCGATTCTTCATACTACAACTGAGATCAAAAATTACAGCACTTCACAACGAAACTTCACAGTCGAAAATATCCTTCTTGATGCTTCAGGAAAGAAAGTTGCTATCAATAAAAGCGATAACAAAATCAATTCGGGAGAAACAAAGGAAATAGCATTGACACTTCCTGAGATTCAGAATCCGAAATTATGGTCGCCATCCAATCCGTATTTGTATAAATTGGTTACTTCAATTTATGAAAACGGAAAAATAATTGATCAGTTAACAACACCATATGGAATTCGCTGGGTAAGCTGGCCGGTAAGTCGTGACGGAAAAGACAATCGTTTTTTCATCAATGATGAACCTGTTTTTATAAATGGTGTCTGCGAGTACGAACATTTAATCGGAAAAAGCCATTCGTTTTCAGATGAAATGATTCATTCCCGAATCGAGCAAATCAAAGCCGGCGGATTTAATGCTTTTAGAGAAGCGCATCAGCCTCATAACTTATTATATCAAAAAGAACTGGACGAAAACGGAATTCTGTTTTGGAGTCAGTTTTCTGCACATATTTGGTATGATACACCAGAATTCAAAGAGAACTTTAAAACCTTATTACGAGAGTGGATTAAAGAACGCAGAAACAGTCCGTCTGTTGTCATGTGGGGATTACAGAACGAAAGTACGATTCCGAAAGAATTTGCAGAAGAATGCACCCAGATTATTCGCGAAATGGATCCGTTATCAGCTTCTCAAAGAATCGTAACGACTTGTAATGGTGGAGAAGGAACAGATTGGAACGTGGTTCAAAACTGGTCGGGAACGTATGGCGGAGATCCGTTAAAGTATCATTTAGAAATGACTACGCAGTTATTAAACGGAGAATACGGCGCATGGCGTTCAGCCGATTTACATACCGAAGGCGAGTTCGATCAAAAAGGAACTTTAAGCGAAAACCGTTTTTCGCAGTTAATGGAAATTAAAGTCCGTGAAGCCGAATCGGTTAAAGATAAAATTGCGGGACAGTTTAATTGGCTTTTTGCTTCGCATGAAAACCCGGGACGTGTTCAAAACGGAGAAGGTTTTAGAGATATGGACAAAGTTGGCCCAGTAAATTATAAAGGTCTTTTTACGATTTGGGGCGAACCTTTGGATGCGTTTTATATGTATCGCGCCAATTATGTTTCAAACAAAACCAATCCGATGGTTTATATCGTTTCGCATACATGGCCAAGCCGTTGGGAAAAACCGGGAATCCAAAGCGGAATCGATATTTACTCGAATTGTGACGAAGTAGAATTGTTTAATGACGTCAATAAAGTTTCACTTGGAAAACTGAAAAATCCTGGAATTGGAAAGCATTTTCAGTTCAATAATGTCAATATTCAATACAATGTTTTGTATGCCGTTGGTTATGTAAACGGAAAAGCGGTTGCAAAAGATTATATTGTTTTAAATAATCTGCCAAAATCACCAAATTTTGAGACTTTAGTAGCTAATAAAATCGATGTTTTAAAACCAAATAAAGTTTACAATTACCTTTACAGAGTCAACTGTGGTGGTTCTGAATTGACAGATAGTTCAGGAAATATTTGGTCAACAGACATACATAAAAGTGGAGAAAATACTTGGGGTTCGTTATCATGGACAGATAATTTTGAAAAACTGCCAGACTTTTTTGCCAGCCAAAGAAAAACTTTTGACCCAATAAACGGAACGAAAGACCAAGAATTATTTCAAAGTTTTAGATATGGCGTTGATAAATTGCGTTATGAATTTCCAGCTCCAGACGGCGAATATTTAGTAGAACTTTATTTCACAGAACCGTGGTACGGAACTGGAGGCGGAATGGATTGCAAAGGCTGGCGTTTGTTTGATGTTGCCATAAACAATAAGGTAGTTTTAAATGATTTTGATATTTGGGCAGAAGTTGGACATGACAACGCTTTGAAGAAAACATTTGTTGTAAAAAGTGTCAACGGAAAAATTGTGATTTCGTTTCCAAATGTAAAAGCTTCGCAGGCTATTATTTCTGCGATTGCAATTGCTACGAAAGATAAAAATATTCAACCGGCACCAGAGTCGACAAAGAATATTCAGAATATAGTTTTAGAAGCTAGGAATAATTTAAAAATAGCTTCTTGGCTGGATGTTAATTCAAAGCAATATAGTAGTACAAATATTATTTTTACAGAAGTTCCATCTGAGCTTTCGGGAGCTGAGTATTTACAATTTTCGGATTTCAACATACCTTCAGGAAATTTTAATGTATCAAAAGACTCGAATGTTTATGTAATTATTCCTGCCTTTGAACCTGTGCCTGCTTGGCTCCAAGGTTTTACTAAACTGGAAGAAAAGGCAAAAAATAGTTTGAATTTCTCATTTGATGTTTATAAAAAAGAAATAAAAAAAACAGATAAATTTCATTTTGGCACAGCTGGATCTCATTACACAATTGCAGCAATTCCAACTTACGATATGGGCGAAAAAGACGATTCTAGACCAGTCGTAATTATCGAAGCCGAAAAAACAAAAACAACTGGTGACGGAATTGAAAAAGGAAATTTCAAAAAAGCCGATTATGTGGAGTTCACTAAAAAAACAAATAACAGCATTGAGTTTGAGGTAAAACCAGGAGTTGCAGGAATCTATCTAATGCGTTTCCGTTTTATGAACCGAAATGAAACACCGTTAAAAGTGAAATTCAAAATGGAAGATGCATACGGAATTTTAATGCGAAATGATACGATTGAGTTTTTCCCTTCACCTGAAAAATGGAAGATTTTAAACACAACATCGGGAGGTTATATTAATGCAGGAACTTATAGAATAACATTGGAGGGAGATGATTTGAAAGGGCTAATGTTAGATAACTTCGAATTTCAGTAAACGTTGGTTTGCCACAAAGGCACAAAGACACAAAGGTTTTTATTGTAGAGACGCACTGCAGTGCGTCTAACACACAGTATGGACAATTGGAGCGTAGACGCACTGCTGTGCGTCTCTACAAAAATGTTGTGGATAAAAAATACGATTAGAAAAAACATATTTATGATTAAACATAAAAACATACTTCAAAAAATTACAATTGCCTTATTGTTTTCAGTATCCATTTTTGCGCAAAAACAAGCCAGAATTGTAGAAGATTTCAACAAAAACTGGAACTTCAAATTAGGAGATTATCCGGAAGCAATAAATGCCAGTTTCAATGCTTCGGATTGGAGAACGCTTCAATTACCGCACGATTGGAGTATCGAAGGTGCTTTTGACAAAGATGCTAAAACCAAACAAGCACAAGGATTTTTGCCTGCTGGAAAAGGGTGGTATCGTAAAACTTTTACTATTCCAGCGAGTTGGAAAAGCAAAACCATTTCTATTGAATTTGATGGTGTTTTTAAGAATAGTGAAGTTTTTATCAATGGAAAATCATTGGGAATGCGTCCAAACGGGTATATTTCTTTTGGTTATGATTTGTCTCCGTATTTAAATTATGGACAAGCGAATATTATCGCCGTTAAAGTTGATAATGATTCTCAGCCAAACTCAAGATGGTATACGGGTTCTGGAATTTACAGAAATGTGAGATTGGTAACAAGCGAAAAATTGCACGTTGGAAAATGGGGAACTTTTGTGACTACGCCTGAAGTTTCAACAAAGACATCAAAGGTACATTTAGAAGTTACAATTGATAATGATAATGATACTGCCAGAGAATTTACATTGGTTACGTCTATCTTAGATGCTAAAAATAAGGAAGTGGCAAATAAGACTTCTGTAGAGAAAGTTGGTGCTAAAACATTTGAAACAAAAGTACATAATCTTGATGTTGTAAAAACTCAATTATGGAATACTGAAAATCCATATTTGTATAAAGTTGTCACAAAAATCTACGAGAAATCTGTATTAGTTGACAATTATGAAACGCCGCTCGGATTTAGATTTTTTAATTTCGATTCAGAAAAAGGATTTTCATTAAATGGTGTTCCGACCAAAATTTATGGAGTTTGTCTGCATCACGATAATGGCGCTTTAGGAGCAGTAGAAAACATTCATGCCGTTAGAAGAAAACTGACTCTGATGAAAGAAATGGGAGCAAATGCGATCAGAATGTCACATAATCCGCATTCTTTGGAAATGATGCAATTGTGCGACGAGATGGGATTTATCGTTCAGGACGAAGCTTTTGATGTTTGGAAAAAGAAAAAAGTAACCAACGATTACCACAAAGATTGGGACGAATGGCACAAACAGGATTTAGAAGATTTTATCAAAAGGGACCGTAATCATCCGTCTGTTATGATGTGGAGTATTGGGAACGAAATCAGAGAACAGTTTGATTCGACTGGAATTGCGATTACAAGAGAATTGGCTAAAATTGTAAAATCATTAGATGTAACACGCCCTGTAACTTCGGCTTTGACCGAAAATGTAATTGAGAAAAACTTTATTTATCAATCAGGCGCTTTGGATCTTTTGGGATTCAATTACAAACATGAAGATTATAAAGATTTTCCAACTAAATTTAAAGGACAAAAAATCTTGGCTTCAGAAAGTGTTTCGGCGTTGGAAACACGTGGACATTACGATCAGTCTGATGTTATAAAAGCCTGGCCAACCAAACACGGCGCTCCGTTTGATGGAAATGCAGATTGGACGGTTTCGGCTTACGATCAGGTAAAATCGTATTGGGGTGCCACGCACGAAGAAAACTGGAAAACGATTAAAAGTCAGGATTTCATGGCGGGAACTTTTATCTGGACAGGATTTGATTATATTGGAGAACCTGATCCGTATCCGTATCCTGCGAGAAGTTCGTATTTCGGAATTGTCGATTTAGCCGGACTTCCAAAAGATGTGTATTATATGTACCAAAGTGAATGGTTGAAGAAAACAGTCCTGCATATTTTACCGCATTGGAACTGGACAAAAGACCAAGAAATCAACGTTTGGGCATATTACAATAATGCCGATGAAGTAGAATTATTCTTAAACGGAAAATCGCTTGGCAAAAAAGCAAAACAAAATGATGATTTGCATATTGAATGGAAAGTGAAGTATGAGCCAGGAACTTTAAAAGCCATTTCTAGAAAGAACGGAAAAGTGGTTTTAGAAAAAGAAATTCACACCGCTGGACAAGCTTCGAAAATTGATTTAAAAGCTGATAAAACATCAATTAAAAACGATACTTACGATTTGGTTTATGTAACAGTTTCGATGCTTGACAAAGACGGAAACTTAGTGCCAAACGCTATGGATTTAATTAATTTTGAAGTAACTGGCGGAGGAAAATTAGTTGGAGTTGATAATGGTTATCAAGCCAATTTAGAGTCGTTTAAAGCGAATTCCTGCAAGTTGTTTAATGGAAAATGTGTTGTGATTATTCAGTCTAATGGGAAGAAAGATAATATTCAGTTGAAGGCGACGGTGGCTGGTTTACAAGCTTCAAAAATTGAAGTAAAAGTGCAGTAAAATAACTCTTGCAAAGGCGCAAAGTTTTTGAACCATATAAGTATGTAAGTGATTTTAAGTTTTTGACTTGATTGAACTTATATAACTTATATGGTTTACTTTTTTCTAACTTATCCATATTTGATATTTATTACTTACATGATTTATTTTCTTACAGCTTTTGTATATTAGCCTAAATAATATTATAAAAGCCATAAAATGATTTGTACAATTTATTCGCATCATTTGGGACTGGAGAAAATCAAACAAATATTTCTTTCCCATGTTCCCAAAGGAGTTTTTTCTACCAATGATGGAAACCTCGAATTTGAAGTGAAAGGCGGAATCTTAAGTCCGTCAAAAAAAATAAGCTTATTTTATCGAGAAAGAACTGTTCCTTCTTACCAAATACCAGAAATAGACGATTCAGAATTAACTGCTAATCTAAAAGGATTGTATGGTTTTGTAAATTCGTTGCCAACTGAAAATGAAAAAATAAAAGGTTTGTTTCTTCATAAAATACAAACGCTGAATTCTGAATTTTCAATTAGTCAGGACAAAGGAGAAATGAAAGAATTAAAATCGATTATTGCCGAAATTGCACAAGAATTTGATGCTGTATTATTTGTTCAGCCGAAAACGATTATAAGTAAATCGGAAAGTCAGC
Organism: Flavobacterium sp. FG19; assembly: GCF_057809475.1. Lineage (NCBI taxonomy): Bacteria > Pseudomonadati > Bacteroidota > Flavobacteriia > Flavobacteriales > Flavobacteriaceae > Flavobacterium > Flavobacterium sp. FG19. The sequence continues at coordinate 110,710 of NZ_JBMDKA010000010.1, forward strand.
ATTTTCTCGATAAAGATTTGAACCTGATTATTGATACCGATGGGAAATGCGAAATCGATGAATTAGAAGTTCATATTAATTCGGAATATTTTGATAACAATCAAGCAGAATTAGAGGAAGATCAAATACAAAGAAAAGCCAAAAGCGAAAAAATCCTGGAGCAGGAAAATATAAAAATCAATAAACATTTACCTTGTATAGAATCGGAAAGCGAAACCACGCTCAGATCAGTGAAGGAAATTGCAGAAAGAGCCAGCGTTCTAGCAGTTACCAATCTGGTTGCTTTCAATACCATTTCATCAGATGAAGCTGTGGATTATTTGAAGAATTATAATCTTTGGGATGCTGTAACGGAAGGGGAAAGAGAATTTCTGGCTGATCCTACTGAAGACAAAAAGATGTACGAAACCTGGAAATGTGAAGGAATCTGGGTTTTAATGTGGGCTTTGAACAAGGTAGAAAAACTTGATTTTCCTAATCAATTCTGTAGTTTGGAAAATATCAGTTCTGAGAATTATCCGATTGGAAAAGATAAAGACCCCAATGATTTTATAAATGCATCACATACTATAAGATCGAAAACTGAAATTCTGGATGCCGCCGATTTATATTACAGATACAATTGGGCCTGCGTAGATGAAAGGATTAAAGGAAACCAGATTGAAGGAATAAACCCCGGAATTGTTTACGAAAGGCAGTATGCCCTGAACTGGCTTATAAAGTATATGGATCAGGATTGGGATAATGTTACTTGTGATACTTAATAAAAAAAAACATTCCGCTCCAAAATCTGGAGCGGAATGTCACCATTAAAAAAAAAATCAAGAATTATCGCTATATAACTCGAGTTATCGTTTTTTAGAAAACACCAATGTAGTGGTTTCCTGGTTTGTTAACCAATTTTGCACCTTTTGTAACGGCACCTGTAGTGGCATCAATAATGTAAATGTTTCCATCTTTACCCACTGGAGTAACTGCAATGTATATTTCGTTTCCATCAACTACAAATCCCTGGTATTGTCCAAAATCTAAATCAGCATCGTATGCAATTCCGTCTACTAATTTTGCTGTTTTTGCGTTTAAGTCAAGTCTTGCCACATAACCCTGGTCATTTGCATTATGATGGTAAACTGCATACGCGATTCCGTTTCCTACATATCTCCAGGCATCGATATAAGAACCTGTAATTCCAAGAGCAGCATCTAAACTAAAAACATAAGAGTTGTCATATTCGTTGCTTTGGTTAATTTTCAGGATATAAGAACCATTTTTAGTATCTCTTTGAGTTGCCTGATAAATATTACCGTCATTAGCCACAAAACTATTAAAGCTTCTGTAACCGCTTGTATCTCCAAAACCAACGGTTGAAGTAATTACTTTTGGATTTTGTAATGAAGGGTAGTCCACCACAACTGATTTTGAACCTAAACGATCAAATGCGCTTTCGTTTGTTCCTGTTTCCGGATTGGTTTTACGCATCCAGGTTCCAATAATCAGTTTATCTCCTGCTTTGTTTAGTGTTGGAGCATCTAGACGGAAAATATGGTGTCCTAAAGCTTCTTCTGCCGCAGATAAAGCAATTTCATACTGCTCATAATTCGAAATATTAATTTTTTGGAAGTCCAGACTTAATACTGTTGCGGTACCTCTTGTGTATTTATAAGTGGTTCCGTCGTCTTCTGTTTTTACCTGAGGAGAAGTTACATTAACAGCTATTCCCGTTTTGTCACCATCAAAAAGTTTAACCCATCTTGGAGATGCTCCTGCGTATTGTGCAATGCTTACCGTTTGTCCGGACTGAACGAAGTTTTTACCTCCATTTACATTGTAAGTCATGAATTGACCTCCGTTAGCACCTGTGTAAGTAATATTAAAAAGGGTATTACCATCTACAGATGATTGTAAACGTGCTGTTCTGCTTGACTGAACAGGTTCTCCGTTTTCGTAAACATCAATAGATACATTTGGATTTTTAGCATCGGTTTTACTTACAGAAAATACTTTAGTTCCGCCGTCTCCGTCTCCGGGATTAGTCTGCATTACAGCACCTGCAACCGTTATCCATCTGTCTTCTGTTGGAGTAGGATCTACAGGAATTTCTTCATTTTTATTATCGTCACTGCTGCAGCTTGTAAGTGCAAATGTGGTAAAAACCAATCCACATGCCAGTAGTTTAAAGGTACTTTTTTTCATATTTATTACATTAAATGTTATTAATTAGTTACTAAAATTTATTGAGGATGTAGTTTACTTTTACATAAAAAGCTCTTCCGGGTTTTTGAACGGCAAAATTGTCATAAACCTCTTCATTGGTTATGTTTTTGGCGTCAAAACTCACAATGTACCTTTTGTCCGGAAAGATGTAACTTAAGCCCAGATCATGAGGAAACTGAGACGGTGTTTTGTCCATTTCTGTCTGAAGCCATGTGGTATAAAATTCACCTACATAACTAAAATTGTAATACAGATTTAATTCTGATTTTTCCTGTAGTACATTTTTAAAATTGTATTGTGCATTTGTGTTGATAATGAAATACGGCTCGTTTGGATATTGTTTATTATAATGGTCATAAATTTTGCCGCTTGGATCATATTTTAATTTAAACAAAGAATTAAATCGTGACATATTCATTGATACAAACAATTTGTTTTTGTTTGAATATTCTAACGAAGCTTCATAACCAAGAGATTGTGCCGTTCCCATATTTACAGATGGTGTTGCCTGCAGCGCTTCGTTAACTCTGGTGCTGAACTGGCGTACAATTTTGTCTTTAGAATTTCTCCAGAATCCCGAACCCGAAAAACTGAATTTATGTTCGTTAATTTTAAAAGGACCAAAGCGCAGACCAACATTTAAATTATTACTCTGTTCAGGTTTTAAGGAGCTGTTAGAGGTTTGATTCTCTCCGGGATTACCAAAAATTTCATTTTCAGACGGAAGCCTGATAGCCTTTTCTGCAGAGGTGGAGACCATTAATTTTGGCATAACAAAATAAGAGGCTGCAAACCCGTATCCGTAGAAAACAGTGTTGTTGTTTTCCAGATTTTCGGTAATTACAGTCTGCCCGTTTGTTGTCGTTAAAATGGGAGTTCTCTGCTCTGTTTTTTGTTGGTATCTTTTACCAAACAAATTCGTTCTTAAACGGGAATCAAGCCCTTCAAACTCATAGGCAAATGACAGAATGTTTTTTTGAAGATCGCGTTTCTGCTGAAAATTTCTTTCCAGTTCCGATTTCATTTCATCATAATCATCTCTCATAAAGGTGTAGAGCATCGTACTGAAAACCAATCGGTGGTTTTCGTTTATAGAATAGTTTAAACCGCCTCTTGTACTGAAAATTTTATTGTTAAGATGAAGAATAGTCGGTGCTCCCTGCTGTGCGCCGTTAGGAGTAAGGATATAGCCTCCTTTAAGCCCGATTGCTTTTTCATTAAACCAGTTGTAATTCCATTTTACGGTATCGTTCAGAACTTCGTTTCTCTGACTGAAAACGGAATTAACAGTAAATTCAAGACCTTTTATGATGAAATCTTTTTTAGCATAATTGATGCTTATTACTTTCGCATCTGCTTCTGTAAATCTTCCTTTATACGGGGTTGACATTGCCTGACCATGCTGGATTTCATTATAATCATCAGACATATTGATACCCACTAAAAAAGTATCGGCCCATTCGACATCTGTAAAACCAAGTTCAAAACGGCCTCCGTAGGAACGATAAGCGTCATTAAATCGTTTAGCCCGTATTTGTTTCATTACACCGTCTGGCTGTATATCACGGGCAAATTTCCCCCATATTTCATAATTATTGTCAGAGTAATTATAAAATCCGGATCCTTTTAAAGTAAAACCGGACTTGTCCCGGTATGTGGTATTAAAATTAGACTGAACAGTATTAAATGAACCATAAGACACAGAGGCATTTAACGAATTTCTGGCTCCTTTTTTTAAGATAACATTAATAGCACCGCCCAAAGCATCATCGGCTAAGTGCGCCGGAATTACGCCTTTGTAAACTTCAATTCTTTCAATTAAAGCAGGAGGAATACTGTTTAAATTAAAGGAAGAACCGTAAGTAGCAATCGGAATCCCATCTATAAAAATACGAATAGCATTGCCCGACATTCCGTTAAGATTGTAATTGACACTGGATCCTAAACCCCCGTTTTGTCTGATGCGTACTCCCACAGACTGTCCCAGTAAATCGTTGGTTTGTATATTTCTTCTGGCCGCTTCCTGTGTTTCGATTACATTTACAGAAAAACCTTTTTCTATAATTTCTTTTTTAACCGTCTTTTTTTGAACAAGTACTTCTTTTAAAGTCTTTGGATCGGTTATTTTTTCCAGTAGTATGTTAATTTGCTGTAATGGATTGTTTAAAAGGACGGTAACACTTTTATTTTTGGCTTCCATAGAAGAAATTTCCAAAGTGTAATTTCCATAGGCAAGCCCTTTAAATTCAAACTGACCATTGTTATCTACAACAGCAAATTTTTTTGTTCCGCTGACTTGTACGGAAGCTCCCAGGGCAATTTCGTTATTGGTAAAGGTTACTTTTCCTGTAATTTTTCCGGTTTGCGACCACGCTGAAAAACTTATCATGAAAAGGAGAAAGTAAAGAATTCTCATATTGTAGTTTACTGATTTTGATAAAGCAGCAAACTTAGATCATAATTTAAATTTAATCTAAATAAATCAATTAGAAGATTATTAGATTTACATTAGAGGTTTTAATGTGGCGTTTTTTATCGTAAAGATGTTTAACAGCAGAGGATTATAAAATTAAAAACCATTTAAGTAATACCAGTTTCTGCAGAAAACTTAAATTACTTTTATGGTTTAAAATCGCTGCGTTTAGCTCCCGACGGTTATCAGGATAACAGAGAAACAGGGAGTGTTACTTATAACTTATATAAGAAATTTTTAGAGGTAATGGTTTTTCCTTTGTCTGTAATCATCACACAGCTGTATACCGGGAATTTTTGAAGTAAAAGGAGCCCTTCTTTCTGTCCCAGAACCATTATAGAGGTACTTAATCCATTGGCAGTTTCGGCATCGGGACCAAAAACAGTTACACTGCATAAACCCACAGCAGGATATCCGGTGGCAGGATTTATAATATGAGAGTATCGTTTTCCGTTAAAAACAACAAATTTTTCATAACTGCCGGAAGTAGTCACAGCACCTCCGTTAAGCGGAACAACAGCTAAGACTTTTTCGGGTTTAAACGGATTGGTAATTCCTATTTTCCACGGCTGTCCGTTAGGCTGTTTCCCCCAGGTACTCATGTCTCCCGAGCCATTTATAATTCCCGCTTCGATGCCTTTTGCCAGCATCATGTTTCGGCATTTATCTGTGGCGTAACCTTCACCCAAAGCACCAAAACCAATTTTCATTCCTTTTAGTTTCAGGAATATAGTTGACTCTACACTGTCGAGAATGATATTTTTATAGCCTACTTTTTCTACCGATTTTTTTATGGCTTCCGCCGAAGGCATTTCGGTCATTGATCCGTCAAATTTCCAGATTCTGTCCATTGCCGCAAAACTTACGTCAAAACCGCCATTGGTTATTTCTGATAATTTAAGGGCTCTCTGCGTCAGTTCAAAAACTTCACGGTCTACTTTTATTGGTTTAATTCCCGCATTTTGATTAACCTGCGAAACCTGGGAATCCGGTTTCCAGTCTGAAATTAAGTTTTCGATCCGGGTAATTTCGGCTATTACTTCATTAATGTTTTGTTCTGATGTAAGAGAATCTTTAGCGACAATACTAATATCAAAACGTCCGCCCATCAAAAGAGTCGTTCTTTTTCGTAAAACCTGTGAATGTGCTGAAAAACAACAAGTGAATACAAGCAGGTATAAAAAGTTATGTGACAATAATTTGTGCATTTTTTAATAATTTTATTAAGCTCCATAGGAGCAATATGCTGCGGCTTTTGGGATTAGTTAGATTAATGTGCCCATACTATCCTTTGGGAATTTGCATACTCCGCAATCTATAATCTACAATATCCCTAGTAACAATCTGTTAATAATTGTCCGTTTTCTTTATATTCAGACAAACTTTTGGTTCCGTTTGCCCTACATAACTCATCCAGTATCATTTCGACGTCTTTTTGCATAGCAAGAGAGCCGCAAATCATAATGGCACCGCCCTGTTGTAATAACCCCATAAAAAAAGCTGTATCCCTTCTGATTAAATCCATGACATAAATACGTTTGTCCTCTCTTGATAAGGCCACATTAAAATGGATAAGCTGTTCTTTTTGTATCATAACTTTAGCAAACTTTTTATAGGCCAGCAGTGTTGGGGTTTCCATTCTGAATCCGCTGTATAAATGAATTTCTTTTTTGGCTTTATTTTGTTCGATCATTCCTAAGAAAGGTGCGATTCCGGTTCCATTGGATATAAAAGCTACCTTTGATGCTTTCTTTGGAAAATGAAAAGCATGGTTGTTGATAATTCTAGCTTTGATCGTATCGCCCGGTTCCAAATTATTCAGATATCCAGAGCCTAACCCGTTCGGGTGTAGTTTTACTACTAACTGCACATTTCCGGAATGGTTTCCAATCGAGTAGAGGCGTTCCCTTGAATCATTGGCAGGGTAAACAGCGAGAAGGTCACCGGAAGCAAATTTTGTTCTGCTGCCGGCTCGTAAAGTCAGAATAAAAGTATGTTCAGTTTCCGAAATCGGGGTTTTGTCCAGAACCATTAATTTTTGCAGGCCTTTCGGAACATGATTGTATAAAGATGGCGTAACGGCTAATGGAATTCCGGTTTTATCACTCCACAATTTAACCCATTCCGTAAATTCAACTGCCGATTTATCGTTTACGGTCTGAAGTTCTAAGAAACGTTCTGTCCAGTTCTGGTTTTCCAGAAGCTGATCGATTTCAACAGCAAAACCGCAAAAATCAGGGTAGGATTTTGAACCAAAACCCACTACTGAAAACTGAATTTTTTGTTCCTGATCCTGTTTTTTCAAAAGCGTCTTAAATTTAGCCGCATTTGAAGGGGCATCTCCTAAACCATGAGTGGACGTAAAAACAATAATATGTTCTGCCTTTGGGAAAACCGAATAACGGTTTAATTCCGTAATATGAGCTTTATGTCCCTGACTTATTAATTGCTTTAAAATGGCATTGGCAAATCTAAAAGAACTTCCGTTTTCTGAACCGGCCAAAAGGATAAAAGTGCTTTCATGGGCCTTGAATTTATTTTTAATCCGGCTGGATCTTCTTTTTAAAGTAATCGCAAATCCGGAATAAATAAAGAAAAGGATATTGATACAGGCAATAGCCAGAATAACAGCCCAGATTCCGTTTATTCTTCCGGTATGAAGGTCCAGACTTAAGGCAGATAACTGTACCGTAAAAGGCGAGTTTTTTTCAGAAAGTATAGTTCCGTCAACCTGATTTACTTCAATTTCACGGTCTTTCAACTCGATGATATAGTATTCTTCGGGATCATCGGTAAAAGGAAATTCAATTTTTTTTACATCTGATAAAAGGGTAGTTTTAAAAACCGAAGTTTTTTTGGCTTCCGCTGAAAGGACTGTTTTTACAGGTTTTGCTTTTTCTTCGCCCATAAAAAAGTTGAATCTTTCCAGCGATAAATAAGTTCCGGTAAGGGCAATAATCAGAATTGGGATTAAAGCAAGACGTCCCAGAACAACATGATAATATTGGGCAAAGTATTCTTTTACGATTTTGGAAAAGAAATTACGGATGCCTTTCTGTCTTTTAAGGACGAGTACAAAGCCCGAGATCGAAATCAGTAATAAACAAAATGAGATGACACCCACAAAAAAACGCCCCGCTTCATGAAGGAAAAGCGAACGGTGCAGACTTGTTACCCATTTGATGAATTCATTTTTTTTAAGGGGTGATCCCAGCGTTTTTCCGGTATTTGGGTCAATATAAGCGTGGATATCATTTCCGTCTTCATCAATAGCCTGTAAGGTTACAAACTGATTGTAATCGACACTTAATTCTGTAATTTCGGGATACGCTTTTTTTAAAACAGGAAGTGTCTGTCCTAAAGTGATTTGATTAAAATTTTCAGCTTTGTACGGAAGTGTTTTTTCCTGAGCTGCGTCGATCGCCAGAATGATTCCGGTGACAGAAGCCAAAAGCAGAAATATCGAAGAAAACAAGGCTAAAGCCAAATGTGCATAACGCCAGAAAGAAAGAGTCATTGAATGTATTCTAGAAATGTAACTAAATATGCAAAGCTTTGCCAAAGTTTACAACTTTAGCAAAGCTCTGATTTCAATTTTAAGCAGAAAAAAAGAATTCATGCTTATAATTAGGTTAAAAAATGATAAAGTAAAAATTATATTTTGACAAGTTTTACATATTTGATGTAACCTTTACCATCTGTTTTTTCGGCAAGACCTTCTGTTGAAAGCGGAATTTCAAGATCGCTTACATAGTATTTCTGGTCTTCCACTGCTGATTCAAAACGCAGTTTGTATCCTTTATTTATTTTAGAATCTTCGATTTCTATTGTTGTTACGCTGCGGTCTCCTCCGGTAACTGAAGCTCCTGTTTTAGCGCTGATATCTTCAGATTTCTGAGAGTGGAATTTGTTCCATTCTTTTAACGATTTGTACCATTTTTTATCGTCACCCATTACATAAAGTGTTTTTTCGTAAGCACCGCTTGGATTAATAAGCGAAACCACAATATAAGCACCTTCTCCCATATAGTTTGACATTTGAAGCATGCATTTGTATTTACCTGACTGTGCATTTACCTGAAAAGAAAAAAGGCAGATAAGCGTACTCGTAAGAGCGATTTTGAATATAGATTTCATATTTTTTTTTAATTAGAATTTGGAATTTGGAATTTGGAATTTGATTTATTTTAAATTCTTATTTTAAAAACTCTACAGAGACATTATTTTTGGTAAGCAGTTCGTTTTCTTTTGCCAGGGCATAAGCAGTTTCATCAAACTCTGTACTGATGTCTTTTTTGGCTCCTATAGAAACAAGATATTTTAAAACAGCATCATCTTTGGCAGTCATGGCGGCTCTGTGTAAAGCTGTTAAACCGTCTTTATTTTTAAGATTAACATCTGTTTTTAAAGCATAGATTTTTTTAAGAAGTGCTATGTCATTTTTAGTAACCGCTAAATGAAATAAAGTATTGCCGTCTTTTTGCGCTGCGGCCAGATTTAATCCTTTTTCCTCAAGTAATTTTGCTTTTGCATCAAACGGATCAGCAGTTTCTTTATCTCTTCCGGCAGGTCTGTAAGACTGAACTAAATAAACACCAAGGTTATTTCCGTCCTTATCTTTTACATTTACATCGGCACCTTTGCTTAAAAGTAAAGTTACAGCTTCTGGTGTTCCGTATCTTACGGCATTTGTTAAAGCAGATTCGCCTTTTAGGTTTTGTGCATTTATATTTTTGGCAGTAGGAAGTAAAAGTTCCAGAACAGCTGTTTCTCTTGCCGAAGCAGCGGCCATTAAAGGGGTGTTTCCTTCTTTATCGGCTTTGTTGGCATCAGTTCCTTTACTTAAAAAGTATTTTACAATTTCAGCCTGATTTGGTTTTCCGGCTAAAATGTGAAGTACATTTTGTCCGTTTTTATTCTGTGCTGTTGGTTTTAGTTTAACCTCTTCAACCAGATATTTATAAGTTTCGATTGTATTAGTTTCTCTACGGCTTCCCTGAGCAGCTGTAAAAAGAGCACCATCATTTGGTTTTACGCCTTTTGCTAAAAGTTTTTTCAAAAGATCAATATTACCAGATCTTGCGGCATAAGTAAAAGCAGTGTTTCCGTCGCTGTCAGTATCTTTAAGAGACATTCCTTTAGTGGCAAAATAGTCAGCAGCTTTTAATTCTTTATCAGAAGGAATAGCTAAAAGTAATAGGTTAGCGCCATTTGCATATTTTTTCTTAGGATCGATTCCGGCTTTAAAAAAAGCTTCATACAAAGCAGGATTCGATTGTCCGTTTGAAGCGGCAAAGTCAACCGGAGTTGTACCATGCGAATCTTCAAATTTAATGTCAGAACCTTTTCCAATTAAGTACTCTACTAATTCAGTATTGCCTCTGTAGGCGGCCCAGTGTAAATAAATACGATTGTCGTGAGTTAATTTTGTGATCGAATTACCCGGCTGGTCCATTAAGAATTTGATAGTAGCAAGTGGTGCGTCATTATTGATGGCCAGAGTGGTCACATCAAATGCGTTGATATTGGCTTCTGCCGGATTGTTTCCCTTTACGATTTCAGCTTTAACTGTTTCTACAGTAGGAGAAGTTTTCCAGAATGACTGTTCCAGCAGGGTATTTTTTTGCTGTGCATTAAGGAATAAAACGGTCGTTAAGGCCAAAGAAATAAATAAATTCTTTTTCATATTGTGTTATGTTGTTGTCCGGAGCATGAAGTCCGTGAATTACTGTTGAGGAAATTGTCTATTTAGAATAAATCAAAATAATCGCAAATGTATAGATTAATATTTTTATTGCAACTTTTATTGGCTGTAAAAGTTTAATTCTAATGATTTTTTAATACTCTTTAGGGTTTCGCTCAACTTGTTTTGCTACTATATCGTTTGATAAAAATCTAAGACTGTAAATTTTAAATTTAGTTTAATAACTGTTTAATTTTTTTTATTATTTTTTAAGTTAAAATATTGATTATTAGTTTTTTATTGTTTTTATGAATCAAACATTTTTGTTTTAAGCCGTTCCTTTCAGCGTCATTGGTCAAGTCCTTTCGGGCTAAAAACTGACGTTTTGAATGGAGGATAATTTGACAGAAAATCGCCATTTTTGAAAGTAGGCTGTTGATAACTGTTTTTTTATTGGAGATAATATGGAGACTTTTTTTGTTGACAAGTCTATTTAGATTTAGTATAAATAACTGATAATTGGGCAACTACGGAAAATTATGCCACTGTTAATAAATTGTTTTTTTAATGATTTCAGGAGTCCGTTTTCGCTGTTGATAATTGATCGGATTTTTAACATCAAAATCTGGATTAAAGAAGATGGAGGGGTTAATTTTGTAAGTATAGAAAAACGCAGTTATCCCTCCCCAAATCCTGTTGGTTTTCTATTCTGGATTAGTCACCGATAAATACTATATAATATGTCTATATTTGATAAAAGAGTCAATTATAAACCTTTCGAGTACCCGGAGGTTTTACAATTTACAGAAGCAATAAATAAAGCGTATTGGGTTCATACTGAAGTTGATTTTACTGCTGATACTCAGGATTTTCACGCACATTTGACCCTTGCAGAAAAAACAGCGGTAAAAAACAGCCTTCTGGCCATTGCGCAGATTGAGGTAGCGGTAAAAAGTTTTTGGGGAAATATTTACGAACATTTTCCAAAACCGGAATTTAATGGTTTAGGAACCACTTTCGCCGAATGTGAATTCAGACATTCTGAAGCGTATTCACGTCTTTTGGAAGTGTTAGGCTATAATGATGAATTTGAAAAGCTGCTGGAAGTGCCGGTGATACGCCGTCGTGTCGATTATCTTTCCAATGTTTTAAAAGATACCCGTTCTCAGGATAACCGTAAATATATGGTATCACTGATCTTGTTCAGTATTTTGATTGAAAATGTTTCTCTTTTCAGCCAGTTTGCTATTCTGCTTTCTTTTACCAGATTTAAAGGGTACATGAAAAATGTAAGCAACATTATTGCCTGGACCTCTATCGATGAACAGATTCATGCCAACGGTGGGATTTATATCATTAACAAGATCAGAGAAGAATTCCCGGATTATTTCGACGCAGATACCTTAGAATTGGTTAGGGAAACGGTTAAAGATTCTATTGCTGTTGAATCGGACATATTAGACTGGATATTTGAAGAAGGTGAAATTGAAAGTATTAAAAAAGGGGATCTGGTGAATTTTATGAAATTCAGAATCGACGAAAGCCTGAAACAAATTGGTATCCCGACAATCTTTAATGTTAATATGGAAGATTACAAAGCTTTAGCCTGGTTTGAGGAAGAAGTTTTTGCCAACAGCCTGGATGATTTCTTTGCGAAACGTCCTGTAGAATATACCAAACACGATAAAAGTATTACGGCAAACGACCTTTTCTAAAAGCACAATAAATTATGAATACAATAGATACAAATGAAGTAAATAGTCTTCCACAAAATGAAGCAGGAGCAAAAATGTGGTGGAAGAACTCAGAGAGTGAACAAATTTTAAATCGCGGTTATCTTCTAAAAGGTGAAACGGTGGAAGGTGCAATTGACAGAATCTGTACTGCCGCCGCAAGAAGATTGTATAAACCGGAATTAAAAGAATCTTTTGTAGAAATGATCGAAAGAGGCTGGATGAGCATCAGTTCTCCGGTTTGGGCTAATATGGGAACCGAGAGAGGTCTGCCAATTTCTTGTTTTAACGTACACGTTCCGGATAAAATTGAAGGGATTACACATAAATTGGGTGAAGTAATCATGCAGACTAAAATTGGCGGAGGTACATCGGGTTATTTTGGTGAATTGCGTGAACGCGGAAGTGCTGTAACCGATAACGGAAAAAGCAGCGGGGCAGTAAGTTTCATGAAACTTTTTGATACGGCTATGGACACAATCTCTCAGGGAGGTGTTCGTCGAGGTGCATTTGCTGCTTATCTGGATGTCGATCACCCGGATATTGAAGAGTTTTTAAAGATTAAAAGCATCGGAAATCCAATTCAGAACCTGTTTACCGGAATCTGTGTTCCTGATTACTGGATGCAGGAAATGATTGACGGAGATGCAGAAAAAAGACAAGTTTGGGCAAAAGTTTTAGAAAGCCGTCAGCAAAAAGGATTGCCTTATATCTTTTTTAGTGACAACGTAAATAAAAACAAACCGCAAGTTTATAAAGATCAAAATCTTAGAATTAATGCCAGTAATTTGTGCAGCGAAATTATGCTTCCGTCAACTCATGACGAATCATTTATCTGCTGTCTTTCTTCTATGAATTTAGAACTATATGAAGAATGGAAAGATACTGAAGCTGTAAAACTGGCCATCTTTTTCTTAGACGCTGTTTTACAGGAATTCATCGAAAAAACAGAAGGAAACTATTACCTTTCTGCAGCTAATAAATTTGCCAAAAGACACCGCGCATTAGGTTTAGGTGTTTTAGGATGGCATTCGTACCTGCAGAAAAATATGATTCCGTTTGAAGGAATGGAAGCTAAAATGAAAACCACTGAGATTTTCAAACATATCAGCGACAAAGCCGATAAAGCAAGTCAGGAACTGGCAAGAATTTATGGTGAACCAGAATTGTTAAAAGGTTACGGAAGACGTAATACCACAACAATGGCAATTGCACCTACAACTTCATCTTCTGCTATTTTAGGACAGACTTCGCCAGGTATTGAACCTTTCAGCAGTAACTATTACAAAGCCGGATTGAGCAAAGGTAACTTTATGCGTAAAAATAAATACCTTAAAAAACTGCTTGAAGAAAAAGGTATAGATAACGAAGAAGTCTGGAGAGGAATTATGCTAAATGGCGGAAGCGTGCAGCATATGGAAGAATTGACTCAGGAAGAAAAAGATGTTTTTAAAACATTTAAAGAAATCAGTCAGTTGGAAATTGTGCAACAAGCTGGAATTCGTCAGAAGTTTGTAGATCAGGGGCAGAGTTTAAATCTTAATATTCCGGCAGAATTGGCTATTAAAGATGTAAACCGTTTAATGATTGAAGCCTGGCAGCAAGGGGTTAAAAGTTTGTATTACCAAAGAAGCCAGAGTGTTTCTAAGGAGTTGGTTACAAGTCTTGTTTCTTGTAGCAGTTGTGAATCATAATATAAAAAAGCTGAATCTAAAATAAGATTCGGCTTTTTTATTGTTAATTAATAACTACTTGTCAATGTCAACAAAGGAAACATCTCCTAAAAATAAATCCATAGGAGAACACAATTGAAACGCCTTTTTTAAGCTTTTGTACTATGTTTCTATGTGTTTAAAAACTACAGAACCTTAGACTTCAGCCTGCTTAAAGTTTCCTGCGAAATGTTAATATACGAAGCCACAATTTTATTTGGAAGTCTTTTTACGATCGTTGGATTAATTTTCAAAAGCTGATTGTATCTTTCCAAAGCATCCATGGTTGTAAATGACATTAATCTATTCGCATTATTTACATAAGCTTTTTCCAGATAATTACTGTAAAACTCACGCCATTGCGGAATAATTTTCATTAAATGATTAAAATTCTCATGGCTGATGGCCAGTATTTCTGATTTCTCAATAACCTGAATATTTTCCTGAGCAGGTTTTTTGGTTATGAAACTAACCAAAGCTGTTGCCATTTGATTCTCAAAAGCAATATATCGGGTAACGTCTTTTCCTTCTTCATTAATAAAAAAAATACGTACACAGCCTTTCCCAACAAAATAAGTCTGCTGACTGATTTGTCCCTGAGCAAGCAATATCTCGTTTTTGGTTTTCTTTAAAGGTTTAAAACAGGATAGAATCGTATTTAGATCTTCGTCTGAAACGTCAATGTTTTTCCTGATGTAATTACTGAGCTGTTCGTATATCATTTTTGTTGTAATCTCGCACGAATTTACGGTAATAGATAATATCTTCGACTGATAAAACTATTAAATCGTGCTTTTGGGCAAAACTGACTATTTCGTCTAATTTTGCCATTGTACCATCTTCATTCATTAATTCGCACAGAACAGCTTCTGGTTTTAAATCGGCAAGTTTCATTAAATCGACACTTCCTTCGGTATGGCCGTTTCGTTCTAAAACGCCATTATTTTTGGCTCTTAAAGGGAAAATATGACCAGGTCTTGCTAAATGTTCGGGCTCAGCATTCCAAGCAATTGCCGTTTTTATTGTAGTAATTCGGTCCACGGCAGAAACTCCTGTTGTAACTCCGTTTTTAGCTTCAATGGTAATCGTGAAAGGAGTTTGAAAATGGCTGGTGTTTTCTTGTACCATATAAGGAAGTTCCAGCTGATAGGCTTTTTCATTGGTTAAACACAAACAGACAATACCGCTGCATTCGCGTATCATAAGGGCCATATCCGAAACATTCATATGTTCTGCCGAAAAAATCAAATCGCCTTCGTTTTCCCGGTTTTCGTCGTCAATTAAAAGTATTCCTTTTCCGTTTTTAAGTTGTTCCAAGGCATTTTCAACTCTTTTTTGGCTTGTGATTCCAAATTGCAACAACGGACTTATTTCTGTATTTATCATGATAATATATTTTTAATAAAAAGGATATCAAATGTACAGTGGTCCGGCTGGCAAAAGTTTGATATAAGTCAATAAATCGGCCTTCTTTTTCTAATGATATTTTAATTTAGTTACAAAAATCTTAATTTAGTCCTCGAAATTTCAATTCCAAAATCGATAAACACCGCCTGTTAAATGGAGAATATTACCGTTATTATCATGCTGCTTTTTGGCGTAGCATTTTTAAGTCTTATTAGTAAAAGATACAATTTTCCTATACCAATTGTTTTAGTGCTTTGCGGTGTAATTATCAGTGCTGTTCCCGGACTTCCCGTTATTGCATTAAGTCCTGAAATTGTTTTTATTATCTTCCTGCCTCCGCTTTTGTATCATGCGGCATGGCATACCAGTTGGTCTGATTTTAAGCAGTCGATTCGTCCGATCACTTTAGCAGCCGTTGGTTTAGTTTTTTTTACGACCGGATTGGTTGCTGTTGTAGCACATTGGCTGATAGACGATATTTCCTGGCCGCTGGCATTTTTACTTGGTGCCATTGTTTCACCTCCGGATGCTGTTTCGGCAACAGCGATTACAAAAGGTTTAGGATTAAACCCAAGGTTGATCGCTATTCTTGAAGGAGAAAGTCTACTGAATGATGCAAGTGGTCTTGTGGCTTATAAATATGCTTTAACAGCGATTACAGCAGGAAATTTTGTTTTGTGGCAGGCTGGGTTTAATTTCGTTTTAATGTCAGTAATAGGAATTGCAATTGGTTTGGCTATTGGTTTTGTAATGTATTATATTCATAAAAGATTTGTTTGTGATGATATTATTGAGGTGACACTTACGCTGCTGACGCCATTTTCAGCTTATCTGCTTGCAGAGCATTTTCATGGTTCAGGAGTTTTGGCAGTAGTAACTACAGGACTTTTTCTTGCTGCCAGATCTGGTACTATTTTTTCTCATGAAAGCCGAATTATGACCAATACGATATGGGATGTTTTGAATAATATTCTGAATGGTTTAATCTTTATTTTAATCGGACTGCAGTTGAGACAGATAATGGAAGGAATAGGCAGTTATTCCGGAACTTCTTTGCTTTTGTGGGGAGCTGTTATTAGTGTAGTCGTAATTCTTGTTCGTTTTCTATGGGTTGTTCCCGCTACGATGTTACCACGAATGTTTAGTAAACGAATACGATCCAAAGAAGAATTTGATTATCGTAATATGATTATTTTTGGCTGGTCGGGAATGCGTGGCGTGGTTTCGATGGCCGCTGCTCTGGCACTTCCGTTAATGCTTAATAAAACAGAAGAATTTCCGCTTCGTAATCTGATTATTTATCTGGTTTTTTGTGTGATATTGTCCACTTTGGTTATTCAGGGACTTACGCTTCCGTGGTTGATTAAAAAACTGAAAATTGAGCGTTATTCTATTTTAGCAGAAGAATACGATATTCGAAACAAAATAGTTTCTGAAACAATTACGCATATCGAAGATAATTTTTCTTTATTGGATGATGAATTGCTTCATAATATTAAAAGTAAATACGAAGTAAAGTTTAATCGACTGCAAAAAACAGAACTTCCGGCTAACTTTTTTGGAAACGGAAAAGTATTAGGCGGACAGATTTTTAACGAGTTTACCAGAGTTCAGATTGATCTTTTAAATGTAGAGCGCAATAATCTGGAAAGTATGCATAAAAAAGGATCAGTTAACGAAGAGATTTTCCGTAAAATAGAAAAGGAACTGGATTTGGAGGAAACCCGTCTCTGGATGGAAATGTACGAAGAGTAACGGCTTTGATTTTTGTAAACAACAGTAAAAATTATGTAATAGTCTTGATATTCAGTTTTTTAAATTTATAATAATAAAAATGAATACAAACTGTAAAATAATATAATTATGAAAACAATCTTAAATACGAAAACAGCCTTACTGATCCTGTTAACGGGACTGGCATTTTCCTGCAAGAAGAATGAAACAACTATAGAATCCGGATCGATAGATTCAACAGAAGCTATTATTGATACTGTCGGACCGGAAATAGATACTACAACGGTTGATACCGTTCAGACTGTAAAAACAGACAGTATCAAAAAATAAAGTATTACAATTAAAATTAGAAAACCTGTAGTGAATTTTCATTACAGGTTTTTTTATTTGATTACCTTTTAATCATTTATTTTTAATGTTTTTTTAATATTACCAAACCTTAAGGTAAAAAAAATCGTATAAAGTAATAAAAACAGTTCGTTTTATTTCAGGTAGGATTTCTACTAATATTGTTTTTTAAATACAAATAAAACTGAGTTTTTTTAAGGATTTGTAAATTAGGTTTCTTGTTTTGGGTTCTTTTTAGAGATATTGAGAGAAATTGCAGTCATATTTGAAGATAACTTAAATTTACATAGCTTTGTTTTTTTAGTGCAAATCAGCTTTAAGTTTTTATTTTGGAAATAAATATAGTTTTAGAAGAACTCCAAAAACAAAACATGACTGTTTATAAAAATGTTTTTAATCGTTTTTATAAAGAGCTGGTAATGTATGCCCATAATTTTTTGTACGATCAGCAGGCCAGTGAAGATATAGTACAGGAAGTATTTATCGCACTTTGGGAAAATGCCGCCAGTATCGAAATCAAAACTTCTTTAAAAGGTTATCTGGCTGCCATGGTACGAAACCGCTGTCTGAACTACTTAAAATCCTTAAAGATTACTGATGATCTCAATCTGATCGATTTAAACTCTATGCTTGTTCTGGAAGATGATTTCGATTTAATTTCGGAAGAAGAAAAAAACATCCTCTACAATCAGATTTTAAAAATCATAGAAACTTTTCCCGAAAGTATGCAGCAGGTTTTCAAACTGAAATTTCTTGAAAACTACAGTTATAATGAAATTGCAGACGAATTAGGGATTTCCGTAAACACCGTTAAAACACAGCTGCAGAGAGCAAAAACCAGAATCAGTCAGTCGCTGGCTGTCATTTTAGCTTTATTAGCAGCCCGTATGTAAGAAAACTGGCTGACTTAGTGTTAAATTTAATTTTTTCTTTATTTTTTCTTAAAGTTTTGTCACCCATTTAGAGGATTCGCTTGTCTTAGTTATAAATTACATCAAGTAATTGTTAATTTAAAAGAATTCTCAAAATGGAATTTAAACTGATCATAAAGAAAATAAACGATACTCTCAGCCCCGAAGAAGAATCAGTTTTTGCTGCATGGTACAATGAGTCTGACTCAAACAGGGAATATTTTGAAAGAGTAAAAAGGAATTATCAAAACGAACTTCAGGAAATTGATGTTGAGGCTGCCTGGAACGTTATTGATAAAAAGATTACCCCGGAAAGAAGAAGGAAATCCTATTACAAATATGCCATTGCAGCATCGGTGGCATTATTGGCGGGTATAACCTACTATTCCAGAATTAATACAATAACGACTACTACCGGTACTAAAATTGAAAATGCAGCTGCGGCTGAAAATTCAAATGATATTGTACTAACGCTTTCTGACGGATCAAAAGTAGTTTTGAACGAACAGAAAAACGGAGTAGTAGCCAGTCAGGAAAATGTGGTGATTACTAAGGATAAGGACGGACAGATTCGTTATGATGAAAGTTCGGCAGACCATAAAGGGAAAGCCACTTATAATACACTGGTTACCCCAAATGGAAAGACTTTCCAGGTTGCATTACCTGACGGAACTACGGTTTGGATGAATGCCGGGTCGTCTTTAAAATACCCAACTTATTTTGAAGGAACCGAAAGAACGGTTGTTTTAACCGGAGAAGCCTACTTTGAAGTAGCCCATAATGCCCAAATGCCTTTTAAAGTTTTTTCAAACGGGCAGGAGGTAGAAGTATTGGGAACCCACTTTAATATCAGGTCGTATCAGAACGAACCGGTATTGAAGACTACTTTGTTAGAAGGAAAAATCAAAATTACCGAAGGAGAAAATTCAACACTCGTAAAACCGGGTCAGCAGATCGTAGTTTCATTAGACAAACATTCTATGAGAACTAGAGAGATAAATGCCGAACTGGCCATAGCCTGGAAAAACCGATTGTTTTATTTTGAAAATGCCCGATATGACGAAATCATGCGTGAAATTGAAAGATGGTATGATGTCGACGTGATTTATAAAGGTAAAATACCGGATGAGCGTTTTGAAGGCGCGATACAAAAAGACTTAAAATTAAATCAAGTATTAAAAATGCTTGAAAGTAATGATATTCACTTTAAAGTTTCAGGAAAGGAGGTGATTGTGACACAGTAAAAATGTGAAACAGGAGCCTGCGTAAAAAAAATACCCAAAGTGTTCCCGCACCTTGGGTATGTAAAGCGTAGTCCTAAAATAAAATTTAACCGATCCTATTTTATTAACCAGCCGATTCAAAAGTAATGAATTTTTTAACTAATCAAAAATTAAGTCAGTACCCGAATTCAGCCCAAGAAGGAGAATTCAGGTCTATTACATTCAATAATTTGAGAAAACTATATCTTATATTATTTATGATGCTTGCGTTAACCTCTGTTGCGCAGACCAATAAAACCGTTACCATCGAGGGAACCAATCTTACTTTTCAAAAAGTGTTTGCCAGTATTACCAAGCAGACAGGATATGTTTTCTTTTATAATGTCAAAATTCTTGACAAAGCAAAACCGGTAAATGTAAACATCCAGAAAAAAAGTATTTCAGAAGCATTAGAAATTGTTTTTGACGGACAGCCGTTTGTTTTTAGCATTCAGGATAAAACCATTGTGGTCACTTCTACGACTTCAGATACAAAGTCAACAGGCGCTATCGAAGTTAAAGGACGCGTTTTAAACCAGCAGAAAGAACCTTATCCGGGAATTAATGTCTGGGTAACCGGAACCCGAATTGGTGCCGTAACAGATTTTGACGGAAGTTTTACTTTACACGGTGTACCTTCAAATGCTGTTATAGAATGTTCAGGATTAACAATCGAAACCACCCGTTTAGCTTTGGACGGACAGTCTAATGTTGTGATTACAGCTAAGGAAAAAGTTTCTTTAATGAACGAAATTGTGGTAAACAATGGTTACCAGAAAATTGATAAAAAACGTTCAACAGGTTCTGTATCTGTAATTACAGCCAAAGATCTGGAGAAAATCCCGGTTTCAAACGTGATGCACCAGTTAGAAGGACAGGTTGCGGGTTTGGCCATTGATGTTCTCGATTCTGATAATACTTTTGTTTACGGAAATTTATTTGGAGAACAGCAGGGAAAATCCAGCTACAATTTCAGGATTCGAGGACAGTCTACTTATAATGCCAACAGCATGCCGCTGATTATATTAGACGGAACGCCTACTGAGTTGGATATCAGAACGATTAATCCAAAGGATATTGAAAAAATTACCTTTTTAAAAGATGCCGCAGCAGCTTCTATTTACGGAGCAAGATCTGCTAACGGTGTGATGGTAATTGAAACCAAAAAAGGAAAAAAAGGAAAAACAAGATTCAGTGCTTCCCAAAATTTTGCTATTGCCAATAAAACGTCTTTATCACGTCTGCCTTTACTAAATTCCTCTCAGGTTTTAAATCTGGAGCAGGAACTGGTAGACAAAGGTCTTATATCTGATCCGGCCATGAATTCCAGTTTGTACAGTTCAACACCGGTAAGTCAGGGAGTAGAATTAATGTTTCAGGAAAAGAGAGGAACCATTACGGCAGCTCAGAAAGAAGCGCAGCTGGATATTTTAAGAGGAAGAGATAATTACGATCAGATTACAAAATATTTGATGAGACCTTCGGAGTCCAGTACTTATGATTTCTCTTTCAGCGGAGGAGAAAACGATTATTCCTATTTTACATCGGCTTCGTTTTCTAATGAAAAAACTCAGGCGGTTGGAACAGGTGGAAAACGTATGACGTTTACAGTAAATCAGGATTTTAAACTGCTGAATTATTTAAAAGTAAGTACCAGTTTAAAAGGATCCATTTTTCAGTATACGCAAAATGGTTTAGGTTTATCACCGCTTGGAGCTTCGCTGACTACTTATCTTCCTTATGACCAGATTGTAGATGCCAATGGAAATTCTGTTTCTTATGAAAGACGTTTTTACAGCGCGGATGCTCAGAATCTGCAAAATCAGGGATACCTGCCATGGACGTACAATTACATGGATGAACTTAACAATGCTGATAAAACTTTAAAAGAACAAAATTATTCAGCTAATATTTCGGTTACAGCCCCTTTATTTAAAGGGTTAGATGCTGTGGCGACTTATTATGTCGAAACTTCAAATCTTGATAATAGAAATTATTCTAACATTGATACTTATTTTGCCAGAGATGTTATTAATCAGTATACTTCTATAAATACAGCAACAAACGAATTAGTACACGGAGTTCCGCTGGGCGGGATCAACCAGAGTTCAAGATTTGGTAAAGACAGTTATACCGGAAGAGGACAATTGGTTTATAACACTACAGTGGCAGATAAACATTCTATCGATGCTCTTGGAGGTATAGAGTTCAGACAAACCAAAGAATTAACGCAGACCGGAACCTTATATGGTTATAATGATACAGCTCAGACTTCTATTGACCTGCCTTCTAATACCCCTAATACCGTTTATGGCTATGCTCAGGGGCTTAGTTACAATAACAGTCTGAAAAATCAAACCCGTCGTTTTTTGTCTTACTATGGTAATGCAGCTTATACCTACGATGGAAGATATACCGTTTCCGGAAGTGCCCGTTTAGACGATTATAACAATTTTGGGGTAGATAAAAGTTACAGAAGAACGCCATTGTGGTCAACCGGTTTTAAATGGAATATTATTAAAGAAAATTTCATGAAAAACGTAACACTGTTTGACAACTTAAGTTTTAGAGCAAGTTACGGTTATAACGGAAATATCAGTTTAAATACTTTTCCTTTTACCAATATTTCACTGGCAGATGTAGATACTTTTTCACAGCAGCCTTATGCTTTTATTTCGGCAGCTGCCAACCCGTCTTTGCGTTGGGAAAAAACAGGAATTATGAACTTTGGTCTGGATTTCAGTCTGCTTAACTACCGCTTAAACGGAACCATTGAGTACTACAGAAAGAACAGTAAAGATCTGATACAGGAGTTTCCGGTTACCCCGTTTTACGGTATTCCAAACAGTATGTTAGTTCGAAATACCTCTACTTTAGAAGGACACGGAATAGATTTTAACCTGAACGGTTCAGTTATTAAAACTAAAGATTTCGGACTGGATTTAAATTTAGTAACCTCTTATAATACAAACGAAGTTACGGATTCCAGATATTCTAATTTTAGTAATATCCTGAACGGATCAGGAAGTACAGCTCCGCTTGTAGGATATCCTTCTAACAGTATTTTTGCTTTTAGAAATGCAGGTTTAAATGCTTCCGGTTCTACTCAGGTTTATGATAAAGACGGAAACATAGTACAGTCAACTACCATGCTGACTAATATTGAAGACATGAAATTTATGGGAAGTTCTGTTCCTAAATATTATGGAAGTTTAAGTGCCAATGTAACTTATAAAAAGCTTTCATTATATCTTCTGGCTACTTACAAATTAGACTATGTATTGTTTAAACCTACGTTTGACAGTTATGTAACCCGCTACAATACTTTTGCAAAATACGATCTGAATTCAGATATAGACAACAGATGGAGAAATCCGGGAGATGAAGCCACTACTAACGTTCCGGGCGTAAGAGGACTTACAGGTTATAGCTACGGACGTTACAGATTCAGCGATAACAAAGTAATTGACGGGGATCACGTACGCTTTAAGGAAGTATCTTTAAAATACGACTTATCAGAACTTTTTGCCCATACTTTTATTGACAATGCCTCATTAGTTTGTTCAGCAAGAAATATTGGGATCATCTGGAGAAAAAACAACGATAATTTAGACCCTGATTTCCTTCCCTATACTGGCAATAATATGAAACTGCCGCCATCGGCTATGTATTCAATGGGATTCAATTTTAATTTTTAAAAGCTGTAAACGATGAAAAAGTATTTAATAACAGGAGTTTTAGCAGCATTTTTAATAAGCTGTGACAATTATGTAGATATAGTAACAGAAGGAAAACTGATTCCTAAAGAAACCGTAAATTACAGATACCTTCTGCAGGGAGCGTCAACTTTTAATAAAACGTATTCTTTAGTTGATGTTGCTTCAGATGATATTGTAATGAGAGATGATCATGCTTCGTATTTCGATCTGTATTATTCCGGTTCCGCTTATTACAAACCTTTTTTACAGACCTATAAATGGGCTGATGAAATTATTCCGGTTGGGGAAACCGACAGTGATATGAATTCGTTATATGCTGAGTTGTATACCTGCAACGTAATTATTTCGGAAGTAATGACCAGTCAGAACGGTACCGATGCAGAACGTCTGGCAATAAAAGGTGAAGCTCAGGTTCACAGAGCTTACATTTTTCTGAATTTAGTAAATGTATTTGGAAAAGCTTATGATCCGGCTACTGCCTCAACAGATCCGGGAATTCCGCTTTTAACAACTCCAACTGTAACCGATAATATAACCAGAGCTTCTGTAAAAGAAGTATACGATCAGGTAGTAAAAGACTTAACCGAAGCCGCAGCATCAGGATTAAAACCGGTAAATACGGGAAGAAACGTCGCTTTCCCGTCAAAAGCTTCTGCTCATGCGCTTTTAGCCAGAACCTATTTGTATATGGGCAATTATACAGAGGCGCTTCGTAACGCTGAGTCGGCTCTGGCTTTGCAGAATAGCGTACTCAATTTAGAGGATTATCAAAGTGCAGGAGATTACGGCTGGCCAAGAACGTTTGAAGATCCTGAAATCATACTGGCCAAACAGTCCAACAGTTATATGTATTCGCCGACACTTTTATCTTTAAGCGATGAATTATTAAATTCATTTGATACTAAAGATTTAAGATATCAGTTATACACCAGACCTTTAACCGATATGACGTTTGGAAGCCTGACACAGGGAAGAGCTTTCTGTAAAGAACTTTTATCGGGCGACGGACGTAATGCCGGACCTTCAGTTCCTGAAATGTATGTTATTAAAGCAGAATGTGAAGCAAGAGCCGGAAATGCAGCAAAAGCCATGACCACTATTAATACGTTACGAAAGAAACGTTTTAAAGCAGCTGAATATACGGATTTAACAGCAGCCGATGCTGATGATGCTCTTATAAAAGTGCTGGCTGAACGCCGAAAAGAACTAATGGGAACAGCAGGATTCAGATGGGCCGACTTAAAACGCTTAAACAAAGATCCAAGGTTTGCTAAAACCATTACACATAAATACTTAACGGAGACTTTTACAATTGAACCAAACGGAAATCGTTATCAGTTTCCATTTGCAGCGATTTACTTTGATTATGCTCCTGACTTAGAGCAAAACAACTAAAAAAGGTATTGATTCAAAAATAGCACGTTCAGGTTTCCCTGAGCGTGCTTAAACAAAAGAAAAATGAAAATATTACAACTAGCAGCACTTTTTTTAAGTGTTAGTGTGTCTTCGTATGCACAAGAAGCAAGAAAATTTGATGTTTCTCCCAGAATTCCAAAAGCCGGAGAAGAAATTACCATTACGTATGATCCTGCCGGGACTGTTTTGAAAGATGCTAAACAGGTTTCAGGAAGAATATACACACATGGAAGCTTTAAATGGAAAGCAGCCGATATTACTTTAAAACCAACAGCCGATAAAAAATGGCAGACTAAAATAAAGCTTAGCGACGATGCCGCCTTAATTAGCTGTGTTTTTATTTCAGATACTTTAATCGATAAAGGAGGAAAAGATACTTACAGCTGGATGCTGGAAGCTTCAAAAGGATCTTATCTGGGATGGGGAATTCTTAGAAATCAATCTTTTGCAGATGAACACCCTAATTTTTTGGATCCTGTTTCGAATATTAACGATACCATCAGTCTGATGTGGGTTAAATATGAATTACAGCATCATCCGGAAAGCCGTACAGATGTTTTTTATGAAGGTTTAAAACTGACTAAAAGTGTTAAACCTATTGACATGACCAAACCTATTAAAGGTGAACTAAAATTTGTTTTAACAAATACTTTGAATAATGTACAGCAGTATAAAGTACAAAAAGCACTAAATCTTTTAGATCAGCAGGCCAATAAAGCTTTTATAGATTCTGTTCAGAAAGTAATGGTAACCACATACCCTAATGGTGTATGGGCCCGCGATATCGAAATTAAAAAGATTTTTACTGAGGCTGATTTTGATAAAAAAGTAAAATTATACGAAACTTTCGAGAAAAATTTCCCGCAAAGTAATTTTCAGGATGTTCTGACAGATATTGAAAGCCTTTATTACGATAAAATGTTCAAGAGCATTGCTTATGGTTATATCGTCAATAAAAAAGATTACAACTACGCTATAAACAGTGTAAACAAAGTTTCGTACACTAATTTAATAGATTATGCCTGGCATCTGGTAGGAATTCCGTTTGACAGAGATCAGGAAGGCAGCGAAAAAGCAAATTTAGAAACTCTGAAAAAATATGCAGATGCTATTATTGCCGAAATGGAAAAAAGAGAAGCTTACTTACCAAAAGATAAGATAGGTGAACTGTCTTTATCTCAATGGCAGGCGCTGGCGTTAGAATACGGTACGAGAGAATACTTCACTTATGCCAAAATTCTGGAAATTTTTAAAAACTATGATTTAGAAAGAAAATATCTGGATAAAATTAAACCGGTAATGGGGTACAAAAACGCTTCTTATAACGAGGTGTACAGCAGAATGCTTTTAAGAGAAGGGAAAACAGCCGAAGCCAAAGAGTATATGGAGCTTTCGGCCAGAAAAAATCAGATTACACCGGCCACCATTGCTTCTTTAAAAGAATTGTATATAAAAGAAGGTAAAAAGGAAGCCGATTTTGAAGCGTATTTACATTCATTAAAAGCCGACAGTAATGAAGAACACAAAAAGAAACTGATTTCGGAATTAATCAATCTTCCTATCAGTGGATTTGATCTCGAAAGCAGCAGAGGCGGAAAAGTAAAACTGGCCGATCAAAAAGGTAAGATTGTGATTCTAGATTTCTGGGCGACCTGGTGCGGGCCTTGTAAAAATGCGATGCCGGGAATGAATATGGCCGTGAACAAATACAAAGCCGACGAAAATGTAAAATTCTATTTTGTAGATACACAGGAATATATCAAAGATTTTAAAGCGCAGACGCAGGCTTTTATTAAAGAAAAGGGATTTGATTTTACTATTTTATATGATGGTAAAAATCCAAAAACCGGAAAATACGACGAAGTATATGAAAAATACGCAAAGGCCTTTCATTTCTCCGGAATTCCACAGAAAATGATCATCGATCAAAACGGAAAACTGAGATGGCAGTCTACGGGGTATTTTGGAAGTCCAAGTGCACTGGCTGATGAAATTTCGATTATTGTAGACTATTTAAAAGCTGAGAAAAAGTAATTTAGTTAAACGTAAGATAATGAAAAAGGGTATTTTTTTATATCTCAGCATAGTAGTATTGTGCTGTCAGACTGGTTTTTCGCAGACCATCTGGCAGGGACAATACCATTCGTACCGTATTATATTTTCGGGCGATATAAACAATCCTAAAGATTCCCTTTTATTGAGTATTCCCGAATTATCTTATGATTCGCTCAAAATCGGGATCCGAAAAGAGAAGGACAGTATTTACCTCAGAAATGAAATGTATAATTTTTCGTTTAAAGGAACATATAATGCCGATAGAATGGCTATTTCAGGGATTTTTAATAATTATTCGATTCCCAATGCGGCCATCGTTTTAAAAAAACAAACCGAAATACAGCCTTTGTTTTTTGCCCAGCATCCTCAGAAACCCTATCCGTATGAAGTGAGGAATTTTACCTTTACAGGAAAAAACACTAAACTGACTTACGGGGCGACGCTGACACTTCCGAAAAACAAAAAGAAATACCCGCTTGCGATCCTGATTTCGGGAACCGGACAGCACGACCGTAATTATACGTTTATGGGAAGGGAATCGTTTACTGTTCTGGCAGATTATCTGGCCCGAAACGGAATTGCTTCGCTTCGTGCAGATGACCGCGGATTTGGCAAAACGACCGGAGATTTTGAAACCGCCACCACCGGAGATTTTGCCGATGATATCGATGAAGAAGTTGCGTATTTAAAAACAGATAAAAACGTTGATGCCTCTTATGTGGGCGTTATTGGCCACAGCGAAGGCGGTATGATCGCTTCGATTGTAAGTTCAAGAAACAAAGATGTAAAATTTATGATCAGTTTATCAGGAGTAGGAGTAAGCGGTCTCGAAATGCTGAATTTACAAAATACAGCCATTTTAAAAAGTTTCAATTTTACAGATGAAGTAGTGGCCAAACAAATGGAATTGTACAATATTCTTTTTAAAGCTGTTTACGATACCAAAGATAACGAATCAGTAAAACCCGTTATGGAAACGAAATTAAAGGAATGGATGCAGCAGCAGGATTCGGTTACTTTAAAGAAAGTACAGCTTTGGGACGGACGCGACCAGACTTTTTTATACCGTTATTCTAAAGATGCCGACAGAAAATGGTATCGTTATACCATTCATTACAATCCCGAAAACTATCTGCCTAAAATCACGATTCCGGTTCTGATTGCCAACGGAGATAAAGACATTCAGGTACCCGCCGTTGAAAATATCAACTCATTTAAGAAATATCTTAAAACCAAAGATCTGACTACTACAATCTATCCGGGACTAAATCATATGTACCAGCATTGTAAGACTTGTACACAAGGAGAAGCCAAAGAACTCGATGAGGTTTTTGCCCCGGAAGTACTCGATGATATTGCCAAATGGATTTTAAAGCGTTATAAAAAATAACCCTGAAAATCAGATTTATTTAAACATATAGAAGCTTTGTATTAAAAAAACGATTCTGATCTAAACTCCTAAATTAGGGGTTAGAATGGGGTTCCATTGATCTTCTTTTCAATATAAAATCAAGGTTTCTATATGTTTAAAATAATTGGTTTACTTAGAAATACAGCTTTTATGACAATCAGCTAAAAACGTCTGTAAATTACCCGTATCATGAAAAAACTAACCCTTTTTATCGTATTATTCTTTACGATAAGCAGCCTTACTGCCCAAATTTACGATCCCGTATCGTTTAAAACTACCGTTAAAGAAACCAGTAGTACCACTT
This sequence comes from Flavobacterium sp. FG19, assembly GCF_057809475.1. NCBI lineage: Bacteria > Pseudomonadati > Bacteroidota > Flavobacteriia > Flavobacteriales > Flavobacteriaceae > Flavobacterium > Flavobacterium sp. FG19. The sequence continues at coordinate 139,092 of NZ_JBMDKA010000010.1, forward strand.
ATGAACTCAGTATTACCGCCCAAATTGAAAAGGGCTGGCATATGTATTCACAGAAAGTTCCGGCAAACGGACCGCTGCCAACAAGTTTTGCATTTGCGGGATCTAAGAATTACACAGCAAAAGGTACCGTAGCGGAACCAGACGGACACGAAGTTGATGATCCTGTATTTAATATGCGTATCAAATTCTTCGAAACTAAAGCTGTTTTTACCCAAAAAATAGAAAGAAAAAATAACGACGCTTTTAAGGTTAAAGCTACGATAGAGTTTATGGTCTGCAACGATCAAAGCTGTTTACCGCCGAGTGAGAGGGAATTTGTTTTTGAGATCCCAAAAGGTACTGTTCAGGAAGAAACACCATCTGCAGCGGCAGAAAAAACAGACACAATCACAACAGTAAAATCAGATACCGTTACAGCAGCAGTTCCGTTAAAAACAGAAATGAAGAAAGACAGTCCGGCTGCGAAAGCAAATCCTTCCACAGAAGAACAAAACCTTTGGAGTGTATTTCTGTTAAGCTTTTTAGGAGGCTTGGCGGCTTTGCTGACACCTTGTGTTTTCCCGATGATTCCTATGACGGTGAGTTTTTTTACCAAACAAAGTAAAACCAGAGCTGCCGGAATCAGAAATGCTTTGTTTTACGGACTTTTTATTATCCTTATTTATGTGGCTTTAGGAACTCTGGTGACCACTATTTTTGGTGCTGATGCCCTCAATGCTTTAGCTACAAATGTAACTTTTAACCTTATTTTCTTTGTGCTGCTGGTAGTTTTTGCCATTTCGTTTTTGGGCGCTTTTGAAATCGTACTGCCAAGTTCGTGGCTGACCAAAGTCGACAATAACTCGCAAAAGTCCGGGTTTATAGGCATCTTTTTTATGGCTCTGGCACTGGCTGTTGTTTCTTTTTCATGTACCGGACCAATTGTAGGTACTTTATTGGTTCAGGCGGCAAGTCAGGGAGGAGTCGCACCAGTTATCGGAATGTTTGGATTTTCGCTTGCTATTGCACTGCCGTTTACCCTTTTTGCTGCTTTTCCGGGCTGGATGAATTCACTGCCTAAATCAGGAGGCTGGTTAAATTCAGTAAAAGTAGTTCTGGGCTTTTTAGAACTGGCTTTAGCTTTTAAATTTTTATCAAATGCGGATTTGGTTTTACAGTTACACTTATTAGAAAGAGAAGTATTTCTGGCCATTTGGATTGCTATTTTCTCTGTACTGGCTTTGTATTTATTGGGCAAAATCCAGTTATCGCATGATTCACCTGTAACTCATTTATCTGTGGGGAGGCTGAGTTTAGGAATTGTGGTGCTGGCCTTTGTAGTATATATGATACCGGGACTCTGGGGCGCTCCGTTACAATACATCAGCGGGTTTCCGCCGGCAAAACAATACAGCGAATCACCAAATGGTTTTGGAAATACGGCTAACGTTAACAGTGTAAAAACAGCCTTACCGGAAGGAGCGGAAGAAGGTCCAAACGGAATCACGGTTTTTCGGGATTATGATTTAGGTCTGGAGTACGCCAAAAAAGTTAATAAACCCGTAATGCTGGATTTTACCGGATTTGCCTGCGTAAACTGCCGTAAAATGGAAGAACGTGTCTGGCCCGATCCTCAGGTTTTAACACAGTTAAACAAAGATGTAATTGTAATTTCATTATATGTTGATGATAAAAGGCCGCTCGCAGAAGAGGAACAGGTGATTTCAGAAATTACAGGAAAAAAATTAAAATATACTGGACAAAAATGGAGTGAATTTCAAATCCTGAAATACAAAACCAATGCCCAGCCGTATTATGTTTTAATCGATCATAAAGGCGAAAATCTGAATCAGCCCACTGCTTATAATCCGGATATTTTATTTTACAATAACTGGTTAAAAGAAGGAATTCAAAATTTCAGTAAACAGTAAAAATGTAGTTTTCACGCAGATTTAAAATGATTTAAGCAGATAAAGCAGATTTAATTAAATCAGCTAAATCAGCCAAATCTGCGGGAGAATTTAATAAAACTTTTTTCAGTAATAAAAAACTATCCTGACAGCTTTCGGGACCAGGTGTTTAAAAAGCAAAAACAGAAAAAACAAAAAACAAATGAAAATATTTCAATCCAAATACCTGCTTTTAACCCTTTTATTAGGATTAAAAAGTACAGCGCAGTTTTCGACTGCGATTCCGCTGAGCCCTAAGGTAGCTTCGGGAAAACTAAAAAACGGCATGAAGTATTATGTACTTCATAATGAATGGCCGAAAGATCGTGTAAGCTTTTATTTTGCTCAAAATGTAGGCGCTATTCTGGAGAATGACGATCAAAACGGATTAGCGCATTTTTTGGAACATATGGCTTTTAACGGAACACAAAATTTTGAAGGAAAAGGCATTATTGATATGCTTGAGAAAAAGGGAGTTCGTTTTGGTGCCGATATTAATGCCTATACCGCACAGGACCAGACCGTTTATAATTTAAGCAATGTTCCGGCAGCCGATGAAAAACTGGTTGATTCCTGTTTGCTGGCTCTGCATGACTGGTCCGGGTTTCTTTTACTAAAAGATGCCGAAATTGATGCCGAACGGGGTGTAATCAGAGAAGAATGGCGTACCCGTCGTGATTCTGATTTCAGGCTGCGTCTGGAAACTGATAAAACGCTTTACAAGGGTTCTAAATACGCTAAGCGAGATGTAATAGGTGATTTGAATATCATCAATACTTTTGATTATCAGGTGCTCAGGGATTATTACAAAAAGTGGTACAGACCCGATTTACAGGCGGTTATTGTAGTAGGCGATGTAGATGTAAAAGCAGTTGAGCAAAAAATAATCAAACTTTTTTCGACCATCGAAATGCCTAAGAACCCGGCAGAACGTTATTATGTTTCGGTTCCTGAGAATAAAGGAATGGAGTATGTTCTGGCAAAAGATAAGGAAGCACAGGAAACCGCCATTGTATTGTATTATAAAAAGGATTTTGATAAAGTAAAAAATGAAGCGGTTATCAGAAAAAATCTTATTGATAATTTGTGTGCCGATATGTTGAACAGACGTTACCAGGAATTTATCCAGAACAACGAAACTTCTGTCTTAAAAATGGCATCCGGCCCTTCAGAAGTATCCCGATTAACGGACTCTTACAGTATGTATGTGGTTCCTAAAAACAATAAAACAGCGGCAGGTTTTAAAGAATTGATGACAGAAACGGAGAGGGCAGTGCGTTACGGATTTACTCAAAAAGAACTCGATCGTACTAAAGAAGCTCTTTTAAGCTATTATGAAAACCTGCTTCAGAATAAAGACAAAATCAATAGTGATGAACTGGCCGAAGAACTGGTAAATTATTTCCTGAAAGCAGATCCGTTTGAAAGCACCGAAAAAAAGTATGAAAACATAAAAAGACGTTTGTCCGGCATAACACTTTCTGAAATTAATCAGGCGGTAAAAAAACTACAGACAGCTGATAATATGGTTTTAACGGTTACAGGTCCGGATAAAAGTGATGTGGTTTACCCGTCAAATGAAGATTATATCAGTATTATGGCAGCTGTTAAAAAAATGCCATTGGAAAAATACAAGGAAACCAATACCGATGAGCCTCTGATTCAGGCAGAATTAAAAGGATCTAAAGTAACTAGAGAGACCGTTGTTGAGGGAATTGCAGGTGCCAAAAATTATGTTTTGGGCAATGGTGCCAAAGTGGTACTGTACCCAACGACACTGGCAAAGGATGAAGTTTTATTTTCGGCTTTTAGTATGGGAGGAAGTTCTCTGGTAAAAACGGAGGATATTCCGTCTTCACAAATTGCAGTAAGTTTAGTAGAAAGTTCAGGTTTAGGAAGTTTTAAAAACACGGATTTAAAAGATAAACTAAACGGAAAAATTGCCAGTCTGAAACCTTATATCACAGAACTTACAGAAGGATTTAAAGGTTCGGCTAACCAAAAAGATTTTGAAACGTTACTGCAATTGCTGTATTTGTATTTCGAACAGCCAAGATTTGATAAAGAGGCTTATTCGAGAATGCTGACCGGATTTACGAATGCACTGGAAAATGCAGCCAATACAAACCCTAAAGTTTTTCAGGACACCATTTCGCAGTTAAACTCCAATCACAATAAAAGAGTGCCGCTGCTTAATGAAGATTTTATTAAACAATTAAGTTTTGAAAGAGCGTCTGAAATTTACAAAGAGAGAATTCAGAATGCAGCTGATTTTACGTTTGTCTTTACAGGAAATCTTCCGGACAATGCCCTTGCTTTGATTGAAAAATACATTGGTAGTATTTCTTCTGATACCAATAAAAAAGAATCTTTTAAAGATAATCACATTGATCCGGCCGATGGGATTTCGAAACAAGTACTCCTGCGTGACATGAACGTGCCGAAAGCGAGTGTATATATCCGTTTTGTAAAACCATTTCCATACACTTATAAAAACGTCTTTACACTGCACATTCTTTCAGAATTGTTATCAAAAAAATACCTGGACTTAATTCGTGAAGAAGAGGGTGGAAGCTATGGAGTTCATGTTTCATCAGGGGTAAGCCGGCTTCCTTCTGATGAATATACTATGAATATCAGCTTTGACAGTGATCCTGAAAAGGAGGAGAAACTAACTAAAATTGTATACGAACAGATTGAGTTAATGCAGAAAAAGGAAGTTAAAGAAGAAGATGTCCAGTCTGTAAAAAACACCGTTTTAAAATCAAGAGCTGAGAAAGTACTAACGAATAGTTTCTGGCTTAGTAACCTGAACAATATGCTTTTAAATAATGAAGATTTTAAAGATGATGCTTTTTACCGTAAAACTTTAAATGAAATTACTCCGGCAGATATAAAGGCTTTTGCAAAACAGTTTTTTGCTAACCCTAAAACGGTTGAAGTAATCATGAAATCAAAAACTCAGACTGCTGTTCAGTATTAGAAGGAAAGGCTGTAACTGACCAGTCTGTTAAAAAGAATACACAACAAAAAGGTTTTTCATTAATTTTTATTTTGAAATATTTGAATTAGTAAGCTTGTATGTCAATTGAAAAACCTAAAAGAGCTGTTTTTGCCAACAGCTCTTTTTTTGTTTTTTATAATCCTGTACTTTTGAATAAAAAAATAAATAACCAATGAAAACAGCTGATTTAACTAAATTTATTACAATTACATTACTGGCTTTGTTTATTACAGGCTGCAGTGTACACAGTTCATCTCCTTCTTCGGGTTCCGGAAAAGTTCCTCCGGGACAGGCTAAGAAAATGTCCAGAAGTAAAAGCGCTAAAGCATATGCTCCCGGCCAGCAGAAAAAGAGATAATTACTGCACTATATAAACCGTAACTAAGCTGCGGTTTTTTTTATGTCTTTTAGATCCCCCCATATCGCAGTGAAGATCCCAGAATAAGCATGGTGACACCAATGAGAGTAACTGTAATAATTAATACGGCCATCTTTTTTAAATTAAACTGACTGAGATTGGGAATAACAAAAAACTGGGCCGTAAGGGCACAGATAATCGTCAGGAACAACAGTACCAGTTTAGCTGAAACTACTTTTTCAAAACTTCCGGAAAAGCTGAACCAGGTATCGATCGTAACTCCGAAATCGTAAGCCATCCAGATTCCGGACAGCACCAGTACAATAAGAGCCGACATACCCAGGGATTCAAATTTTCTTTCGAAGTTTAAAATGATACCCGGATCTTTTTTTCGTAAAGCAGCCGGCAGAAAAACAATACAAAGTGTCAGATGTCCGCCAACCCAGATGGAAGCAGCCAGCAGATGAAGTATTAAAATAAAATGATGCAGTGTCATGTTTGTATTTTTTAGCTGTAATTAAATGCAGTAAGGCGGTTATTCCCTAAAAACGACTTTTATTGGAGAAGCCGGAATGTCTTCCGGTTGTAAAAAGGTTTTCGAAGAAGATAACCTGCCAACAGTGGGCACATTGTTCATGAAACGCTGTATATAATAAGTTCCCTGATAATTTTGTTTTTCGAGATAACGCAGCATTTCTGTAAAACAGGATTTTGAAATAAGTGCTGAATGAAGTGTAGTCCGTACTTCAAAAGGAATGGAGGAATTCATTAAAAGGGAAAGACTTTCTTCAAATTCAGCAAATAAATCAGACTTTGTGATGGAGCCAAAGTCTATTGGAAGGCTTTTAAAATCGAGAGCGGTATAATCAATGAGCTTTTCTTTTATCAGTTTTTGGAGGACAGCCGGTTTTGAACCGTTGGTATCTATTTTGACTAAAAAGCCCAGTTTTTTTATTTCCCTGATAAAGGGAATAATATTTCGGTGCAGGGTACATTCGCCGCCGCTTAGGACTACTCCGTCCAGTAAGCCGGTTCTGGATCTCAGAAACCGGAGAGCGGTTTCAAAACCAATCTTTCCTTTTCCCAAAACAATATCGGGATTATAACAATACAAACACCGCATATTACAGCCCGCAAACCACACAATGCAGGCTGCTCTATCCGGGTAGTCTAATAAAGTAAAAGGGGTTATGCTGTAAATTGCTTTATTAGACCGTTGTTTCTTTAAAATGAGTTCGCTGCTGGTGTTCGCCTTTTTTTCCAATATTAAAACTTTCTACAGGCCTGTGATAGCCCATTACTCTTGTATACACTAAACATTTGCTTCTTCTTGCATTTAATTTTTCGGGAATTTCAGTAGACTGTGTTTTCATATTGCATTTCTTTTGGGTTATTTTCATTAAGTAAAATTTCGTCGCATTTGGGGCAGTATTCATGTTCACCGTTCAGATAACCGTGCACGGGACAAATACTAAAAACGGGTGTAACGGTTATGTAGGGCAGTTTAAAACTGGTAAGTACTTTTTTAACGAAGTTCTTGCAGGCTTTGGGACTGCTTATTTTTTCTCTCATATACAAATGCAGTACTGTACCTCCGGTATATTTGCACTGCAGTTCATCCTGAAGCAGTAAAGCCTCAAACGGATCTTCGGTATGGTCAACCGGAATCTGTGAACTGTTGGTATAATAAATGTTTTCGCCATGTCCGGCCTGCATAATTTCAGGAAAACGTTTTTTATCTTCTTTGGCAAAACGATACGTGGTTCCTTCTGCCGGAGTGGCTTCGAGATTGTAAAGGTTTCCGGTTTCGGCCTGGAATTCCCTCATTCGGGTACGGATATAGTCCAGAATTTCGTTGGCAAAATGAATTCCGGAACTGGTCGTAATATCCTGTTTTCCATCTGTAAAATTGAGTACCATTTCGTTCATACCGTTAACACCAATGGTCGAAAAGTGGTTTCTGAAATGTGACAGATAACGCTGTGTATACGGATACAAACCACGATCGTACATTTTCTGGATAAAAGCTCTTTTTTTCTCCAGAGTCGATTTGGCAATTTCCAGCAGTGAATCCAGATGCTGAAACAGACTTAAAATATTCCCTTTATACAAATAGCCCAAACGTGCCATGTTAATCGTTACCACCCCAATACTTCCTGTCATTTCGGCACTTCCAAAAAGACCATTACCGCGTTTTAGCAGTTCACGAAGATCGAGCTGTAGCCTGCAGCACATGCTTCGTACGGCATTGGGTTTATAAGCATCGGGATTCTCGACTTTATTTCCGTTTTCATCCAGTATATACTGGCTGCCTATAAAATTCTGAAAATAAGAAGAACCAATTTTAGACGTGTTTTCAAAAAGCAAATCGACGTTTTCGCCTTCCCAGTCAAAATCTTCCGTAATATTTACGGTTGGGATTGGAAAAGTAAAAGGCTGGCCGTTGGTATCTCCTTCGGTCATAATCGTATAATAGGCTTTGTTGATCAGGTTCATTTCGGCCTGAAAATGGGTATACTTTAAATCCGTCAGGTTACTGACCCCTCTTTTTCCTGCTTTGTAAAGCAGTTCGGGATCTTCTGTATATAAAAATAAATGTTCGTTATTTCGGGTAGGAATCTGTTCTTTAAGATCAGCAGGAACTACCCAGTCCAGTGTAATATTGGTAAAAGGCGATTGTCCCCATCTTGCCGGGACATTCAGGTTATACACAAAACTTCGAATGGCTTTAAGGACCTGCTCGTACGAAAGCTGGTCTTTAAAAACATAAGGAGCCAGATACGTATCAAAAGAACTAAAAGCCTGAGCACCCGCCCATTCGCTCTGAAGAATGCCCAGGAAATTAGCCATTTGCCCCAAAGCTTCCCTAAAATGAGAAGGAGGCCTGCTTTCCACACGTCCACGTACACCGTTAAAGCCCTCATTTAGTAGCACGCGAAGACTCCATCCGGCACAATAACCCGTTAGACAGTCCAGGTCATGAATATGTATGTCGCCGTTGCGGTGGGCAGTGCCTTCTTCTTTATTGTAAATTTTATCGAGCCAGTAATTAGCAATCACTTTTCCGGCGGTATTGCTTACCAGTCCTGCATTTGAATAGGAGGTATTGGCATTGGCATTAATACGCCAGTCAGACTGGTTAATGTATTCTTCTACAGTTTGTGTACTGTCGACATAGGTTGTATCATCATTTAAACCATTAATATGTTCTCGCTGTAGTTTTCGGGTCTGGCGATGGATAATAAACGAACGCAGGGTCTTGAAGTACCCGTTTTCAAAGAGCACCCGTTCAATAAGGTCCTGAATTTCTTCTACCGACCATGAATATTTAGATTCAAGTCCGGTCAGAACAATTTTAAGAATTTTTTTATCCATCGGCAGATTGACACTTTTGAAAGCTTTCTGGATGGCATCCTGAATTTTGTAAGCTTCAAAAGGTTTGTAATCCCCGTTTCTTTTGATCACATATTTTTCCATGGGAGTTGTATTTAAGGCACTTTTTCGAAATCTTTTTCCAGTAAAATGGCTTTTGGAAAAAGGATGTTGTTTTCCATATGGATGTGTTTGTGCAGGTTAATTTCGAAATCTTCCAGCATGGCAAACGCGGCTCTGTAAGTATTGCAGGCTTCAGTATGCGGTACATAACCATTGGTCAAAGCGGCTATTTTTCTAAAACGCTGTCCTTCGGTATTGTGTTCTTCTTTTAGAATTACAACCTGATTTTCGATACTGCCAAAAGGAGGTGTTTCGAGGTACAGCCCTTTATGGTGTGCCCTTTTCATCTGGATTATAAACGGAAAAAGTACTCTTTCTTCCATTTCCATATGTTCTTCCAGGTCTATAGAAGAGGCTTTGAAAATTTTATATATTTCGTACAGCTCCGGGAATGTTTCGCCGTGAACGTTACATAGTTTGTGTAAATATTCGAGTAATACAGGTGTTTTTTCTTTAATGTAACGGTGATGTGTTTTAATTATATAATCGGTAAGCAGGTCTAAAGGCCATGATTTATAATCAAAGGACTGATTGGCGGTCTGGGTTCTGGCTATTTCCAGTTTATCAATTAACACCGCTTCTGGAATGTCTCTTTTTTTGCAGACTTCTTCTATCGTTCGATGTCCTTTACAGCAAAAATCAATGTTGTATTTTGTAAATATTGCTGCGGTTCTGAAATCATTTGCTGCGATTTCGCCAATGGTAGATTTACTTGTAATTTTCATAGTGGTAAATTGAAATTAGTATTGGTTTACATTAAAAAACAGGTGTATTTTCTCTTTTGCAGTGTTTTATAATAATTAAGGCGGTAGTCAGCATATTTGAAAATTCAATAAAAGGAATTGTAATTTGTTCTCTTTCAATCAGGTTTTCGGCAGCATTTTTCAGCGTTTTTATTTTTTGTATAGTCATATCGGCATCACGTTCTGCACTGGCATAGAAAAAAGTAACCAGTTTCTGCAGTTCGGTTTTTAAGATCAGAAAAGCGCCGTAATCTTTCTGACTGGCCGTATTGGGAAACTTGGGCACCATTATTTTAGAGGAAAAAGTAAAGGCGGCTATTGTCTTGTCAATATTCTCTGAGGCCTGATGAGCAAAAACAAGTGCTTCAAGCAGTGAATTGGAAGCCAGACGGTTTTTTCCGTGTAATCCGGTTCGTGCACATTCGCCTATGGCATATAAATTTTTAATAGTGGTAGCCCCGTTTTTGTCCACCTTTATTCCACCGCACTGATAGTGTGCTGCCGGAACAATAGGCAGCAGGTCCTTTTCTGGAAACAAGCCCATTGCATTACAATGTGCAGCGATAGACGGGAATTTTTTATATAAATCAGCCTGGTCTAAATGACGACAGTCTAAATACATATGTGTTTTGTGTTGTTTCTGCATTTCACGGCTTATTGCCTGCGAGACAATATCGCGGGTCGCCAGTTCGCCTCTGGCATCATATTTAAAAAGAAACCTTTTTCCGTCCTGATTTATAATATGGGCACCAAATCCGCGGACCGCTTCTGAAATAAGAAAAAGTCGGTTTTTCTTTCCTGTAAACAAAGCTGTAGGATGAAACTGAATGTACTGCATATCTTCCATTTCTACGCCGGCACGGGCTGCAATTGCAATTCCGTCTCCTGTGGCAATTTCGGGATTGGTAGTATTTTCAAAAAGCTGTCCGCAGCCGCCGGTACTTAAAACAATACTTCGGGCACGGATGTATTTTACCTGGCGGGAAGTTTTGGTATAGAAGAAAGCTCCGGAACAAACGGTTTTGTTGTTTTTTATTTCGGTATTCAGGTCAATGATCTGATGGTTTTCCAGCAGTTCAACATTGGGCATGCTCTGGATAATTTCGAGCAGCCGTTTTTCAATTTCAGAACCCGAGTGGTCTTTATGATGCAGGATACGGTGCTGAGAGTGGCCGCCTTCCAGACCTAAATCCCATTTTCCGTCCTGTTTTTTGTCGAATTCAGTACCTATTTCAATAAGTTCTTTTAATCGTTCAGGAGCCTGTTCGATCACCATTTTTACAATATCCTCATCGCAGAAACCATCACCGGATTTGAGAGTATCTTTGATGTGCTGGTCAAAACTGTCTTTTATCTGATTGGTTACCACTGCAATTCCGCCTTGTGCCAGTTGTGTATTGGTGTTTTTGGCGGTTTCTTTGGTCATGATCACGATCGATAAATCGGGACGTTTTCTGGCAGTTTTCATGGCAAAAAATAAGCCCGAAATACCGGAACCTACTATGAGTATATCTGTTTTAAGCATGTTTTTAATTTTAAGGTTTAAGACAATTCCAGCATTTTTTCAATGGGTTTAAGGGCTTCCAGTCTCAGCGGTTCATTTATCATAATTTCCGGACTTTCATTTTTAAGGCACCCATAGAGCTTTTCGAGTGTATTGATCTTCATAAAAGCACATTCGCTGCAGGCACAGGTATTGTCTTCTGTGGAAGGAGCCGGAATAAGCGTTTTTTGCGGAACTAATTTTGACAATTCATGCAGTATTCCGGCTTCTGTAGCCACAATGAAAACGGCAGCAGGATCCGTTTTAATAAAATTGATAATGCCCGAAGTTGAACCAATATAATGAGCTGCTTTTAAGATATGACTTTCAGATTCGGGATGTGCCGCAATTTTGGCAGCTGGATTTTTATTGTAAATATCGATCAGCTTCTCTAAAGAAAAGGCTTCATGTACGATACAGGATCCTTGCCATAAAACCAGTTCACGCTGTGTTTCCCTGCTCAGGTAATGTCCCAGGTTTTGGTCAGGGGCAAAGATGATTTCTTTGTCGGCTGGTATAGATTCTATGATTTTTTTGGCATTAGAGGAAGTACAAACCAGATCGCTCATGGCTTTTATTTCGGCAGAGCAGTTAATGTAGGTTACGACGACATGATCAGGGTGTTTTTCTTTAAATGCTCTGAAATCGGCTGGCTGACAACCATCGGCAAGAGAGCAGCCGGCACTAAAATCCGGTAGCACCACTTTTTTGCCGGGGTTTAAGATTTTGGCCGTTTCAGCCATAAAATGAACACCGGCAAAAACAATAAGATCGGCATCCGTATTTTGCGCTTTTTTTGATAGTTCAAGACTGTCGCCTATAAAATCTGCTATTTCCTGAATGGCTTCGTTTTGATAATAATGAGCCAGGATGACTGCATTTTTCTCCTGTTTCAGACGCATGATTTCCTGTATCAAAAAGTTTTTGTCCATTTTATATACTCTGGTTTTCTCTTCAGAAATACTTTAAAAAGTAATGCCGGGAAGATTTGTGGTTTTTAATTAAATTTTGTTTTTTGAAATGTCGTAATGACATATAATTTTAATAGGGTAAATATATTATCATCAATTTTTTCAAATTATGATTTTAATCATGCTGCCTTATTTTTATTTTTTATATCATTCATTCACTCTCCAAACCTTTTTTAGTCCGGTTTTAATGAAAATTAAAGAGAAGGTTGACAAAAGCATTTCTTCCCATTCTGGGAATTTTATTCCAGTCTGAAAAAGTCGTGTAATATTTATCAAAAATGTTCTCGATTCCTGTTTGAATCTGAATTGTGTTTTTATCCCAATTGAAAACATATCCGGCATTGATATTGAAAATTAAATAATCAGCCGTTCTGGTCTGGCCGTAGGTTTCGGCAGGTTCGTTTTGAGTGAGGTTTCCCAGTGCCAGAATTCCGGCATTGAATTTCTCTTTTTTAAAATCGATTCCGGCATTATACCGCAGCGGACTTATAAAAGGAAGATTATTTCCGTCATTATCTTTTCCAAGACTGTAAATAAGCTGTGTTTTTAATTTCCAGTTTTGCGAAAGTGTATAGTCCAGAGTAAGGTCTGAATTAAAAATAACGGCATAATCTAATGCGTCATAGATCTTGATTCCGGAAGCCCCAATAGTCATGGGCAGTACATCAGGATTTATTTTTCCAATGATATAATCGTTAATATGAAAGTACGAAGCAGTAATTTTGGAATGCAGATGGTTTGTTTTAAAACCTATAAACATATTGCCTTCAATAGCTTTTTCATTCTTTAAATTCGGACTGCCTATATAATCATACAAATCGCTGCTGTTGTACAGATAAAATCCGTAACCTTCGGAGACAGAGGGAGCCCTTTCGGCATATGCCAGACCAAAACCATACTGCAGTTTACGACTGTTCTTATTGTAATTTCCCGAAAGACTTTTTAGAAAGCGGTTTTGTGAAGCCTTCATTTCAGGATAAAAAATCCGAAGACTTTCCAATCCGGAATCACTGGCTGCGTTGTTAGAATGAACACCCAGATTCGTACTTATTCTTATGCTGCTTTCTGCAGAAATTTTAATGTTATCTTCTAAAGACAATCCATTATAAAAAGTTCTTACATCCGGCCACGTATACATAAACATTAAATTTTCATCAGGATCATCAGGATACATCGTCATTTCGGCAACTGATTTATTATAAAAAGAATTCAGATCTGCCAGGAATTCATGGGTCTTAAATTTTCCTTTTATTCTGGAATAAAATCCGTAAGTATCAGACCAGCCGGGCATATCCATATGAACAGGAACCGAAGGTCTTTTGGTATCATCCATTTTATGGGTAATGGTATTGAAATACGCTTTTGTTTCCCAGTTTGTAATTATATCCCAATCCGGATTGTAGTGGTAACTCAGTGACATTATTTTGGCTTCGGCCAGGGAAACGTCCATAGGTAGGGCAGGGTAGCCAACATCTGTTGCTTTATCATAAATTACCGAAGCTTCAAACCGTTTTTTCTGATTTAGAAAATATCCTGCTGAGGCCGAAATATTGTATTTGGTGAATTGCGAGAAGCTGATTTCTTTATGGTTCCCGGCTTTGTAATTATCGGCATCACGATGCATCAAATCAATACGGCTGTAGAATTTGGAATTGCTGTAACCTAATGAGCCGCCATAGATTTTCTGCTGGTTATTGGTTTCATAACCGGAAGTTAAACTCCCGTTCCAGCCGTTTTCTTTGTTGCTGTAAACATTTCGTTTTAGATCTACAGAGCCTCCAATTGCGGCACCATGACAGCTTGCCTGCTGGCCGGATGCTACATTGGCTTCAGATAAATTCGAAACTTCAACATAAGACGTTACCGGATCCATTTTGTCTGTACAGGCACCAAAAATGCGCATACCGTCTATGGTTATTACGGTCCGTTCTGTAGACATATTATTAATCAGAGGTTCCCAGGCATAAGCACCACGTTTAATCATATTTATTCTGGATGATTTCTGCAGATAATCTTCGATAGAGGTTAACGATTTTGATTGTTTTTGAGATAAAGCTGTTTTTTTACCAATAACAATAATTTCGTTAAGATTAACAGTTTCAGTGCTGTCTGTTTGCTTTTCCTGTGCCCAGCATATAGTTGAAACAACAGTTAAAATAACTGCGATTGTATTTTTCATTTTAAGATAATTTAGAAGAAAGAGACAATTGATTCTGCCTCTTTCCTGTTCGTATGAATCTTAGAATTCAATTTCAAAGTACAGACTGCTTGCCGGATTTTCGGTTGTGACCGTTTCGCCTTTCAATACCTCATTTTCGGCATTTAAAAGCTGCAGGTTAATTTTCCAGTAGCCGGTCATTGTCAGCGAAAGTTTTCCTTTATAAAAACCATTTGTTTCAGACTGGATTAAATCGGAGTTGTTTGGTGAACCATGATTTCCCATACCCGGCATTCTTGGATCTGTTTTTATTTTGAAATTGTTTACAGGTGAAAAAGTCATCATATCCTGCATTTTATAAACGGCTGCCGTCATATCGTTTTGTGCTACTTTTGGCGTTTCAGGTTCGATATAAGCAATCACATAACGAGCACCGTCAGATCCGGTAAATGAACTTACGGTTTGCTTTTTGGCAGCAGAAACTTTGATTTTATCTTTTGCCGTGTATGAAACGTTGTTAACTGTATAATTGAGAGTTAGTTCCCAGTATTCATCGGTATTTCCTGCCATTTGAAAAATAATATCACCAGAGTACAGTGTTTGTTTATCTGAAACTTTTGTTATATCAGTCTTAGGACAGGAATGCTGCATCATGGTCATGTGCATAACAGGAGTCCAGTCAATTTTCGCGTCTTTAATATAAGTTCCCTCTTTTTTGTCTTTTATTCTAAGGGTGATGGAATTGTATCCCTGAACTAAACTGTCTTTTTTACCATACAATTCGATAGTATGAGTATCATTTGTTATTTCCTGAATTTTTGTGAGTCCGATGGTTTCGTCTGTAGAAATTTCGGGGGCAGCAGCGTCATCAGATGAGCAGGAAAAGCCAGTTAAGGTCAATAATAAGAATGCTGTGTATTTTAAGATTTTCATGTGATAGTAATTTAAATATGGATAATAGTATTCCTGCCGAATTACTTCGGAAGAGAAAAAATGCCTTAAAAACTAACAGCTGAAAATAGGGGGACGAAATAGCAGACAGGTATCTAAATGTGCATATAGATTTTGGTATTCTGACGGTATTCTTAAGATAGGTTTATTGGTTTTTTCGAAATTGAAAACCGGAACAGCTACCATGAATAAAACTACTGTTTCTACATTTTCACTCTTTTTTTCATTTGAAACCGGCACATCATTTTTGCAGGCTTTTGCCAGTTCTTTTTTCAAGTGGCATTTTCCATTACATTCCAGTTCCGGCTTTGATTTGTTTTCACATAATTCTGATGTTATATACTGATAATGCAGCATGTAATCCAAAAATGGAAATGCGGGTCTGAACATAACAGAAAGGAGGAATATGTAAACACAAAATTTCATACTTGTATTTTGAGATTACGAAAGTATCATGAAGATTTTTTGCGCAGTATGATTACAGTCATACTTTAAGAAAAACAAGTTTTTGAATTTTGATCAAGTTTAACAAATTAAAAAACAGAATAATGAACAAATTATTTTTAGTAACAATGTTTGGTCTTTTCTTATTCGTTTCGTGCGGAAAAGAAAAATCAAATGCAGATCAGGATTTTTCGATTCCTGCTGCTGCGGAAAAAACAGCTGATGCGGAGTCATATGACCCCAACAGAGGGCTTGGTAAATACTCAAATGTAGAACTGGGAGCTTCTTTGGACAAGGCCATGGCCGAAAAAGGCTTAAAAGTGGCAGAGGTTAAATGTACATCCTGTCATAAACCAACAGATGAAAAACTGGTTGGTCCCGGCTGGAAAGGGGTTACAGAAAGAAGAACACCACAATGGATCATGAATTTTATCACGAATCCTGATCCAATGATTGACAAAGACCCGGAACTGCAGGCACAGCTGGAGTTGTGCATGATCCGTATGCCTAATCAGGGATTAACCGATGATGAAGCCAGAAGCGTACTGGAATATATGCGCCAGAACGACGGTGTAAAATAAAAGCCAAGTTAATAAATTCTAAACGAGAGTATTATGAAGAATAAATTTTTAAAATCGATTTTTGCCATTACTTTAGGATGCGCCTTTTTTGTTTCCTGCAAACCTAAAGACTCAGGTGATACTGTTGATGGTGATGCGGCACAGAAAACGTATGTTGCCCCTGGAAAATATGATGAATATTACAATTTCGTATCTGGCGGTTTCAGCGGTCAGGTAAGTGTTTACGGACTGCCAAGCGGAAGACTGTTGAGAGTAATGCCCGTTTTCTCGCAGGATCCGCAGAGTGGTTATGGTTACAGTGAAGAAACAAAAGCGATGCTGAATACGTCTAAAGGTTATGTGCCGTGGGATGACCAGCATCACTTAGATTTATCGCAGACCAATGGTGAAGTAGACGGACGCTGGATTTTTGCAAATGCCAATAATACGCCGAGAATTGCACGTATTGATTTAAAAACATTCAGAACAGCCGAAATTATTGAACTTCCAAACTGCGGAGGAAATCATTCTTCGCCTTTTATCACACAAAATACAGAGTATGTTGTAGGAGCAAGCCGTTTTAGCGTTCCAGCAGATAATGATAATGGCGATGTACCGATTAATACCTACAAGAAAAACTTTAAAGGGTATCTTAGTTTTGTAAAAGTTGGAAAAGAAGGCGAACTGGATCTGGCATTTCAAATCGCAGCTCCCGGTGTGAACTTCGATCTCAGCCACCCGGGAAAAAAAGCTTCACACGGCTGGTTCTTTTTCTCCTGCTATAATACAGAGCAGGCCAATACTTTGCTGGAGGTTAATGCTTCTAAAAATGATAAGGATTTTATCATGGCTGTAAACTGGAAAAAAGCAGAGGAATATATTAAAGCCGGAAAAGGAAAACGTGTTCCTGCCAATTATGTCCACAATAAATTTGACGAGAAAACACAAACAGCTACGTCTGAAACTAAAAAAGAAGTTTTAGTACTTGACGCGGCAGAGCTCAAAGATATTTGTTATATGATTCCGTGTCCAAAATCGCCTCATGGCTGTGATATTGATCCTACAGGGGAATATTTTATAGGAAGTGGAAAACTGGCCGCATTAATTCCGGTATTTAGTTTTACAAAATTACAGGATGCTATAGCCAAAAAACAATTTGACGGTTCCTATGCAGGAATTCCGGTGGTGAAATATGAAGCAGCACTTTACGGTGAAGTTCAAAAACCGGGTCTGGGACCTTTGCACACAGAATTTGACGGGAAAGGAAATGCTTATACAACGATGTTTGTATCTTCTGAAGTTGTTAAATGGAATATCAAAGACTTAAAAGTTCTGGACAGAAAACCAACGTACTATTCGCCGGGACACTTAATGATTCCAGGCGGAAATACCGAAAAGCCTTTTGGAAAATATATGGTAGTATATAATAAAATTACAAAAGACCGTTTCCTTCCAACCGGACCAGAATTGGCTCAAAGCGCCCAGCTGTTTGATATCAGCGGAGATAAAATGAAACTTTTACTGGATTTCCCAACTATTGGAGAACCGCATTATGCACAAGGTATTCCGGCAGAAAAAGTGATTAACAACGGTCAGTTGAAATTCTATAAAATAACAGATAATCATCATGCTTATGCGGCAAAGGGAGAAAAAGAAACGAAAGTGGTGAGAGAAGGCAAAAAAGTTCATGTGTATATGACTTGCATCAGATCTCACTTTGCTCCTGATAATATCGAAGGAATACAGGTAGGTGATGAGGTATTTTTTCACATAACGAACTTAGAACAGGATTGGGATGTTCCGCACGGATTTGCCATTAAAGGAGCCAATACAGCTGAACTGCTGATTATGCCAGGTGAAACATTGACACTTAAATGGATTCCGCAGAACAAAGGAATATTCCCATTCTATTGTACCGATTTCTGTAGTGCACTGCATCAGGAAATGCAGGGATATGTGAGGGTTTCTCCGGCTGGAAGCAATGTTCCGCTTTCCTATAGTGTTGGTACCAATTTACCAAAAGAATAGTTAGTAACCTCTAAAGGGAACAAAGTATTCTTTGTTCCCTTTCTATTTAGAATTATCATGAGAAATAATACACTTTCAATCCTTTCTAAGGTTTTAGTTTTTGTATCGGGTATGTTATTTATTGCATCCATTTTTGTACCCGTCTGGAAAATAGAACTCACTGCACCACAATATCCTGAAGGGCTGGTCTTAAAACTTCATTCTGATAAAATCGCAGGTGATGTTGATATTATTAACGGCCTTAATCATTATATAGGAATGAAAACGCTGCATACCAAAGATTTTGCCGAGTTTAAGATACTGCCTTATATTTTGGGATTGTTTGGTCTGACAGCGGCATGCCTTGCATTTTTTGCTAAACGAAAAGCCCTGAATATTTTCTTCCTTTCTTTTGTTTTTTTTGGTGTAATTGCGGCTTCAGATTTTTACAGATGGAATTATCAGTATGGGCATAATTTAGATCCTAATGCGGCTATTCGTGTTCCGGGTATGGCATACCAGCCTCCCTTATTAGGCTACAAACAGTTGTTGAATTTTGGTGCTTATTCCGTTCCCGACGCTGGCGGATGGATGCTTATCGGAGCCGGAATTTTACTTTTTATTGCTGTTGTAAAGGAAAGTAAATCAGCTTTGAAACGAAACAATTTTTTTAGCATCCTGATGATTTCTGTTTTTCTTTTTTCCTGTTCAGGAGATAAACCTGTTCCTATTAAAATTAATACGGACAGCTGTGATTTCTGCAAAATGGGAATCAGCGACGGAAAACACGGAGCAGAGATTATTACGCAAAAAGGACGTATTTATAAATTTGATGATATCGCCTGTATGGCCCGCTACTGCAAGGAAAACAGTGAGCTGAAAATCAAATCCTATTATATACATGATTTTACAAAACAAAATGAACTGATCCCGGCTGAGAAAGCTTTTTATATAACAGGAGGAAAGATTAAAAGTCCTATGAATGGTAATACGGCGGCATTTTCAAATAAAAGTGAAGCAAAAGCGTATGAAGTAAAATTGGGTGCAGACGAAATTGATTTTACCGCTATTCTGGACAATTGATTTCTGAATAATAAATCTATTTATACTTAACAACATGAAATTACTTTTTAGTCTTTTTTTCTTTCTGTATTTTTTCTCTCTTCATTCTAAAACAATAGAAGTTGGACAGCATAACACTATTAAAACAATAAAAAAAGCAATAGAATGTGCTTTACCGGGTGATACGATTTTGGTGAGTAAAGGCTGGTACAGAGAAGGAAATATACTTGTAGATAAAAGAATATCCCTGTTTGGAAAGGATTTCCCAGTAGTGGACGGAGAACTAAAGTATGAAGTAGTTTCTATTAAAGCAGACAGTGTTGTTTTTTCCGGATTTAAAGTTATTAATTCGGGTTATGCCTCACTAAATGATCCCTGCGGTATTAAGGTTTACAATAAAACCGGAGTTACGATCCAAAACAATATTCTGGAAAATAATTTTTTTGGGATTTATATTCAGAAAGGAACAAATTGTATTATAAAGAATAATACGGTAAAGGCTTTTCAGAAGCAGGAACAGCGCATTGGTAATGGGATTCACTGCTGGAAAAGCGAAGAAATGCAGATTATCGGGAATACAATTTCGGGACACCGTGATGGTATTTATTTTGAATTTGTTTCTAATTCGGTTATCTGGAGGAACATTTCCAAAGCCAATATTCGGTACGGACTTCATTTTATGTTTTCTAATGATGATGCTTATATTTCTAATGTTTTTAAAAATAATGGAGCAGGAGTAGCCGTAATGTTTACGAAAAATGTAAAAATGTTCAATAATTATTTTGAAGAAAACTGGGGAGACGCGTCCTATGGATTATTGCTGAAAGAAATAACAGACAGTTATATTTCAGGGAATAAATTTATTCGCAATACCTCGGGAATTTATATGGAAGGAACCAGCAGAGTACTGCTCTCACGAAATATATTCAAAGATAACGGCTGGGGAATGAAGATTCAGGCCAGCTGCATGGATAATCAGATTACATTTAATAATTTTCTTGCGAATACCTTTGATATCAGTACAAACGGAAGTTTGGTCCTGAATCATTTCAGTAATAATTACTGGGATAAATATGAAGGCTATGATTTAAATAAAGACGGAATAGGGGATGTACCTTTTCATCCGCTGAGTCTTTTTGCAGTCCTAACTGAAAATACCCCTTCTGCGATGCTTTTATTCAGGAGTTTTATGATTACGCTTCTGGATAAATCAGAAAAGATTCTGCCAAGTATTACTCCGGATAATTTTGTAGACAATACTCCTCAAATGAAATCTCTTATTTTATGATAATTATAAAAAATATAGCTAAAACCTTTGGAAAATTTCAGGTGCTAAAAGAAGTGAACCTGGAATTCAGCGCAGGTGAATGTATTGCGTTAATAGGTCCTAACGGCTGCGGAAAAACAACGTTAATAAAATCAGTTTTAGGAATGGTACTGCCGGATAAAGGTGATATTTTGTTTAAAGAGGAATCTGTGCTAAACAAATTTGAATACAGGAATAATATTGGTTATATGCCTCAAATAGGACGCTATCCGGACAACATGACGATCGGACAGATTATCGACATGATCAAACAGATTAGAAACTCTGGGGCAGCTCCTGATGAAGATTTGATAAAGGCTTTTAAACTCGATAAAATGAAAGACAAGCAAATGCGTACGCTTTCCGGCGGAACAACCCAAAAGGTAAGTGCGGCACTGGCTTTTCTTTTTGATCCTGATGTTTTGATCCTGGATGAACCAACTGCAGGACTCGATCCGCTGGCCTCTGAAATTTTGAAGGAAAAGATCATTAAAGAAAAGAATAAGGGAAAACTAATTCTGATTACCTCTCATTTACTAAGTGAACTTGATGATATGATTACACAGATTATTTTTATGCAGGATGGAAAAGTTCATTTTCATAAAACGATAAAAGATCTTCTGGAATCAACGTCAGAACTTAAAATATCAAAAGCAATTGCTAAAATTTTAAAAGAAAAACAACATGAGCAGGATCATTAAAATTGTTTTACTGGATATTCTTAAAAATAAAATTCTTGTAAGTTACGCTTTAATTTTAGCCTTACTTTCCTGGGGATCTTTTGGACTTGAGGACAATTCTGCAAAGGGCCTTTTAACGATTCTAAATGTAATTTTATTTACGGTTCCTTTGGTCTCTATACTTTTTTCGACTATTTATATGTACAACAGTTCTGAGTTTATAGAACTTTTGTTAAGTCAGCCTGTTAAAAGAAGGAAAATCTGGTTGAGTTTGTTTACAGGTCTTTCGACGGCTATGGTTCTGGCCTTTCTTTTTGGGGCGGGAATTCCGCTTTTGATTAATGTACCGGACACAGCAGGGCTTATGATGTTATTATCAGGATGTTTAATTTCGGTTGTTTTTGTATCTCTGGCATTTTTAAGTTCTATTTTGACCCGGGACAAAGCTAAAGGAATTGGGACAGCTATTATATTCTGGCTCTATTTTGCCATATTGTTTGATGCAGTGGTACTTTTTCTGCTGTTTCAGTTTGCGGAATATCCCATAGAGCAGGTTATGGTAGGCATAACAGCTTTGAACCCTGTAGATTTGGCCCGAATTCAAATCTTAATGCATCTGGATCAGTCTGCACTGATGGGCTATACAGGAGCCGTTTTTAAAGATTTCTTCGGGACGTCTCTGGGGTTGGTCATTTCTTTACTGTTACTCCTTTTTTGGATTATAGTACCGTTTACAGTTTCGCTTAGAAAATTTGATACAAAAGATCTTTAGTATTTATTGTTTAGAAAGAGAAAAAACATGAAAACAGATATTAGAAATAAAGACGATATAGAAGTACTGGTAAATGCTTTTTATTTTAAAGTAAAAACAGATACAGAGATAGGTTATTTGTTTACCGAAGCGGCTGAGGTAAACTGGGAAAAACATCTTCCCGTTATGTATGATTTTTGGGATAATATTTTGTTTCATACCGGAAATTTTGAAGGAAATCCTATGGAAAAACACCGGTTGCTAAATGTAAAAAGTACCTTAACGGCAGCTCATTTTTTTCATTGGACCAGTTTATGGAAAAAAACAGTAGAAGAACTGTTTTGCGGTCCTAAAGCAGATGAAATAAAGATTAGAGCCGAGAATATTTCAAAGGCAATGATGAGTAACGTTGTTAAATAAAAAAGCGGGTACCGGCAGATACCCGCTTTTGCTTTACATGTTATAAAACTGAATTAATAATTTTGACTTAACCATGAAACAAAGAAAAGCAAACATTTTATAATCTTTTATGATTGAAATCATAGTTCGGTTGATCAATAGAATAATTTATGATCGATGATTTCAATTTTTTTGTTTTTATTCATTAATGATATTGTTCGTATAACTGTTTCTACACGCAGCCCGGTAAAATCAGCTATTTCCTGTCTGGTATACGGTATTTTTATTTTTTGGGCTGAACCAACATTTTGCTGCTTTTTTAAATTATCTAAAAAATACTGAATACGATATTCCGGTTTATGGTTGATTATATTTTTTGAGAAGACGATTTTGTTGTAAATTTTCCAGGCAAATAATTTTAAAAACCGGGTTTGTATATCCGGATTTTCTTCGAGTAGAGAGAAAAAACTTTTTTTTGAAAGCTTTAATAGTATGCAGTCAGTCTGGGCAATTGCAGAAGCAGGATAAGGCTGGCCAATAAACAGCGGTGGTTCTCCAAAACTGTTTCCTTCATTAAAGAGCCCAACAGTGAGGTCTTTTCCGTCTTCATTCGTGTAACTCATCTTTACAGTACCTTCCAGAATCTGATAAAAAAACAGCGGAGGATCCTCCTCATAAAATATGATGGCATTTTTGGGAACTTTTTTGGCTGCAGCTCCCCAGGTGTAAAGTAAATCAGTATCAATATTCATTTCTATCAATAATTAAGACATTAATAGATAAAAGAGATTCGACATCCAACAGGATATTGGATCTAAGCAAAGAAAGTAATTAGAAAGCAGACAAAACATGATAAATGTTAGGTTTACTAAAAATGAAAAAGCTGTCCATGTAGTAAATGAACAGCTTTTTAAAGATAGTGGTAAAGAAAATTATTGCAGTGCAAATCTTAATTTAAGTCCATAGGATACCAATCTTGCGTTACGTGCGAAATTGGAATCATAAACACTGTTGTATCCCAGTTCCACCGGAAGGTCGGCATTGTACTGGATCAGGTTTTTACCTTCTTTTTTATCATAGATGTTGTTTAACCCATAATCTAGGTAAAGACCTATGTAAATAGAATTTCTTTTTCCGATAACCTGTTTTAAACCTGTTTCAATGGTGGCGGAGTAGGAAACTTTAGTATCGAGATCCTGCTGATTCGTTTTAACATCATTTGTACTTGCAAAACCGGCAAAAGCAGGGTTGAATAACTCCACATTGTACTGAGGGTAATAGCCGCTGGTGGTCAGGTTTGAAATAGTCGCCTTATAATCTCCACTGGCAGCAAAACCAATTTTGGCTCCTGCTGCTATATAAAGTTTTGAGGTACCTGGTGTTTCAAACTGAATACCAACAGGGATATTGATATAGGACAGGTTTTGCTCTTCTCTGTAATTTAGAGCTTTATATCTAAACTGAAAAGATTCATTTTCGGCATCAACGGTATTGTATCTTCCGGAAAGTGAATTAAATTTTACATCAGAACTGTAGGTTTGGTATTCTACACCAAGTCCAATACTAAGCCCTTCATTTAAATAATAGGAATAACGAAGTCCGGCACTTACACCATTGCCTGGTACATAGTCGCCTGAATTGCTTGATTTAATGAATGAAAAAGGACCGCCGACTGAAATTGAAAACTCCTGTTTTTTATCCTGACCATAATTATCGAGACACGCCAAAAGCGCTGCAACCATAGCTAGTGATTTTATATATTTTTTCATCTTAAGTTATATTATGCCGGTACCGTTTTGATCCGGTACCGGCAGGGTTATCTATTTTACAATTACTTTGAAAGTTTTTTTCACGTTTGGAGTTTCAAGAACTACAAGGTACATATTGCTCTCAGTTGTTTGAGGTAATTGTATTTCAGTTTTAGCTGTAGATGATTGTACAGTTTTAACCAGCTGACCTGTTACAGAGTAAAGACTGATCTGCATTTTATCCAATTCTTCCTGTGGGAAATCAGCTTCAACAGTAATTACTTTTCCTGTCTCGATTGGGTTAGGATAAAGTTTAGCCTGAAGTGTGTTTGTCAATATGATATGAGAACCACAAGTCTGAAGCACTTTACCATCTTTAGTTGTCATTTTAACCATATATTCTGCATTAGGATCTAACAATGATGATATGCCTTCTCCAGCAGAGTAATACTGACCAGTTCCAATTAATACTCCGTTTTTAAACCATTCGTAAGCCGTAAACTGATAACCGCCGTTTGTTTGCGGATTGTTGTTTACCAATAGTACGTTGTTAAATTTCTGTTGTACGATATCAAAGAAAGCAAATGGTTTTTGAACAGTAATAGAATAAACGTCAGACATACTTCCATCTTCTGATGTAACAGTTACATTCTGAGTGTAAATTCCAGGTTTTGGAGTCTGGATGGTAAAGTTAGCAGAAGGGGTAATAACCGCATTTGTTTCATTTAAAATAGAAACGGCAGGGTTTGTCTCTCCACAAGCCAATAAATGGTTGATTACTTTTCCAGGGTTTTCGTAAACTGTTCCTCCTAATGTGATTCTCTTCACATCGATATTGTTGTTGAGAATTACTAATAACTGCGATACTTCATCAGCAGGAAGGTAATTATCGTCACCTGCCTGGTGCGCTGTAATTAATACTTCTCCTGATCGTAACATCGTTACAGTACCGTCTGCAGAAACTGTAGCAGGGGCAAGTGGTGCATCAAAAGTTGAAGTATAGGTTACAGCTAAGTTAGAACTTGATGTGGCCGTTAATTCAAAAGTATTATTGGCTCCAAGTGTTTTAACCGGAATAGCAGTAAAGGTAATAGTCTGAGGTGCTTTGTTAATTACCAGATCAGCTGTAAGAACTACTGCGGCACAATTTGGTGAAGCAG
Organism: Flavobacterium sp. FG19; assembly: GCF_057809475.1. Lineage (NCBI taxonomy): Bacteria > Pseudomonadati > Bacteroidota > Flavobacteriia > Flavobacteriales > Flavobacteriaceae > Flavobacterium > Flavobacterium sp. FG19. Next base: position 164,360 of record NZ_JBMDKA010000010.1, read on the forward strand.
TTGATGGCGTAATCGTAGCTGTTACGGTATAAGTTCCGGCATTGGTTGCACCGTTGTTCGCAGAGTACGCTACGTTAGCTCCCGCAGGAAGATTAGCAACCTGTAAAGAGTGTGCTGTTCCGTCGTAAGTAACTTCAGCATCGCTAAAGGTTACTGCGTCAAGCGGAGAAGCCAGTACTTTTACAGCTTGTGTCTGAGTAGTCGTATTTCCGTTTCCGTCATCATACGTCCAGGTAATGGTGTAAGTTCCTGCAGTGTTGTATGTTAATGGATCTGTAGTAGTTCCATTGATCGTTCCTGCACAATTATCTACGGCAGTTGGAATAGCAATTTCTGATGCCAAAACAGAGCAGTAGTTTGCTATTTCAGGAAGATCCGTTACAGTAGGTACCGGAGCAGTATGGTCAGGAGTTGTAATGATCGTTACAGTCTGAACAGCTGTACATCCGTTTGCATCTGTAATTGTCACAGTATACGTATTAGCACTTAATCCTGTTGCAGTTGCAGCAGTTCCTCCTGAAGGAGACCATGCATACGTATAAGTTCCGGTTCCTCCGGCAGCTGTTACTGTTGCCGTTCCGTCGTTTGCACCGTTACAGGAAACATCTGTTTTAGATATAGAAGCTGTAATAGCAGCAGGTTCAGCGATAGTAACCGTTTGTGTGGCGATACAAGTATTAGCATCTTCAACAGTAACCGTATAAGTTCCTGCAGCAAGACCAGTTGCAGTTGCAGCATTTCCTCCGACTGGAGACCATGAATAGCTGTATGCTCCGGTTCCACCTGTTACACTTGCAGTTGCAGTTCCGTTTGTTTCACCATTGCAGGAAACATCCGTTGTTGACAGGGCAATGGCGATAGGATCTGGTTCTGTAATAGTAACGGTTTGTGTTGCGATACATCCGTTAGCATCTGTAATAGTTGCTGTATAAATTCCGGCAGTTAATCCGTTTGCAGTTGCAGCAGATCCTCCTGAAGGCGACCAGGCATAGGTATAAGCTCCTGTTCCTCCGGCAGCTGTTACTGTTGCAGTTCCGTTAGCACCATTGTTGCAGGAAACGTTAGTATGCGTTTCTGTTATAACAATTGCGGCAGGTTCTGTAATGGTAACTGTTTCTGCTGCAGTACATCCGTTAGCATCTGTAATAGTTGCGGTATAGATTCCGGCAGCAAGTCCTGTTGCGATAGCAGCAGATCCTCCTGAAGGCGACCATGAATAGGTATAAGGAGCAGTTCCTCCGGCAGCAGTTACTGCTGCAGTTCCATTATTTCCGGCATTGCAGGAAACATTCGTGCTTACAGCAGAAGCTGTAAGTACAGCTGGTTCTGTAATAGTAACAGTTTCTGTTACGGTACATCCGTTAGCATCTGTAATAGTAGCAGTATACGTTCCCATAGCAAGTCCGGAAGCTGTAGCAGCAGTTCCACCAGAAGGAGCCCATACATAAGAGTAAGGAGCAGTTCCTCCGGCAGCGGTTACTGTAGCTGTTCCGTTATTTTCTGCATTGCAGGAAACATTAGTGCTTACAGAAGAGGCTGTAAGTACAGCAGGCTCTGTAATGGTAACGGTTTGTGTTGCGATACATCCGTTAGCATCTTCAACAGTTACGGTATAAATTCCAGTAGCAAGACCAGTTGCAGTTGCAGCAGTTCCTCCGGCAGGAGACCATGAATAGCTGTACGCTCCGGTTCCTCCTGTTACATTGGCAGTTGCAGTTCCGTTTGTTTCACCATTGCAGGAAATATCCGTTTTTGAAAGGGCAATGGTAATAGCATCTGGTTCTGTAATGGTAACGGTTTGTGTTGCGATACATCCGTTAGCATCTGTAATAGTTGCTGTATAAATTCCGGCAGTTAATCCATTAGCAGTTGCATTAGATCCGCCAGAAGGTGACCATGAATAGGTATAAGGAGTTGTTCCTCCGGCAGCTGTTACTGTGGCAGTTCCGTTAGCACCACCGCTGCAGGAAACATTTGAGTGTGTTCCTGTGACACTAAGTGCCGTTGGTTCTGTAATGGTAACGGTTTGCGTTGTAGTACATCCGTTAGCATCGGTAATAGTTGCGGTATACGTTCCAGGAGAAAGATTACTTGCAGCTGCAGCAGTTCCTCCGGATGGAGCCCATGAATAGGTATAAGGAGCAGTTCCTCCGGCAGCTGTTACTTCAGCAGTTCCATTATTTAAGTCATTACAAGTAACATCCGTATAAACAGCTGTTGCTGTAAGAACAGCTGGCTCAGCTATAGTAACGCTTGCTGTTGTCTGGCAAGAATTAGCATCTGTAATGGTAACCGTATAAATTCCGGCAGCAAGACCGTTAGCAGTTGCTGCATTCCCTCCTGTTGGAGACCATGCATACGTATAAGCACCTGTTCCTCCGGTTACGTTTACGGTCGCAGATCCGTTAGTTCCTGAATTACAGGAAACGTCTGTTTGCGTTGTAACAGCCAAAAGTGCATCTGGTTCTGTAATGGTAAAACTTTCTGTTTTTGTACAGAAGTTAGCATCAGTTACTGTAACGGTATAAATTCCGGCAGTAAGTCCGTTAGCCGTTGCAGCATTTCCTCCTGATGGAGACCATGAATAAGAATAACCACCTACTCCGCCTGAAGCACTTACGCTCGCAGATCCGTCGTTACCTTGTTTGCAGGAAACATTGGTTTGTGGGTTTGGTGTTAATACAAGAGCAGCAGGTTCGCTGATTGTAAAGTTTTTAACGATAGAACAACCGTTAGAAGCCGTAATGGTTACTGAGTAATTACCTGCAGTAAGATTAGTGGCCGTATCTTCAGTTCCTCCTGATGGAGACCATACATAAGAAAATGGCCCCGGAGCACCGCTAGGAATTACGGCAGCAGATCCTGTAGCTTCGCCATTACATAAAATATCTGTTTGTGAAGTAGAAGCCACTAAAGTATTAGTTGTTCCTATGATAAAGTTTCTGGTTAAAGTACATCCGTTAGCATCTGTTACTGTAACACTATTACTTCCGGCTGTTAATCCGGTTGCGGTTGAAGTAGTAGCACCAGATGGTGTCCATAAATAGCTGTAAGGAGTTGTACCTCCGTTTACAATTACAGTTGCTTCACCACCCGTTGAGCAGGTAGCATCTACCTGGCTTTGTGAAGCGGTTAAGGCAGCTGCAGGTTCTGTAATGTTAAAGTTTTCTGTAGCGGTACATCCGTTAGCATCTGTAATTGTTACTGTATAATTTCCTATTGTAAGTCCTGATGCGGTAGCGGCAGTTCCTCCTGATGGAGCCCATACGTAGCTATACCCCGGTGTGCCTCCGGATACGGTTACAGTTGCCGAACCTGTTGCAGTTCCATAACAAAGAACATTAGTTTGTGATGGTGTTACAGATAAAGCCGTTGGTTCTGTAATCGTAAAACTTTGAGTAACCTGACAGTTATTGGCATCCGTAACAGTTACGGTATACGGTCCGGCAATAAGGCCTGAAGCAGTATCTCCGATTCCTCCATATGGAGCCCATGAATACGTATAACCTGCGGTTCCTCCGGTAACTGCTACAGTAGCACTACCGTTAGTACCATTAATACACGAAACATTGGTTTGTGAACCAATAGAAGCAGTAAGAGCAGCAGGCTCTCCAATTGTAAAATTCTCTGTAGCTGTACATCCGTTTGCATCCGTAATGGTTACAGTGTAATTTCCGGCTGTTAAACCAAAAGCAGTTGCATTGTTTCCTCCTGTAGGAGCCCATGAATAACTATAACCCGGTGTACCTCCTGAAGCACTTACAGTAGCAGTTCCGTTAGCACCCTGGTTACAGGAAACATCAGTATATCCAACAGCAGTAGCAGTAAGCGGAGCTGATGGTTCTGTAATGATAAAACTAAGGTCATCCTGACATCCATTAGCGTCAGTAACAGTCACAGTATAAGTTCCGGCAGCTAATCCATTAGCAGTTGCATTGGTTCCGCCTGACGGTGCCCATGAATACGTATATCCTGGAGTACCTCCGTTAACACTTACTGTTGCAGATCCTGTGGCATCACCAAAACAGTCAATATTCGTTTGTGCCGCTGGTAAGACATCAAGAGCCGCAGCGGGTTCTGTAATAGTAAAGCTTTCAGTAAGCTGACAGTTATTGGCATCTGTTACCGTTACGGTATAAGTACCTGCTGTAAGACCTGTAGCAGTCGCCGCAGTTCCTCCTGATGGAGCCCATGAATACGTATAAGCACCCGTTCCTCCGGTTACCACAACACCGGCAGATCCTGTTGGTTCGCCATAACATAAAATATCAGTTTGAGATCGTGTTGCCGTAAGGAGATCCGGTTCTGTGATGGTAAAACTTTCTGTTTTTGTACAGAAATTAGCATCAGTTACTGTAACGGTATAAATTCCGGCGGTAAGTCCGTTAGCCGTTGCAGCATTTCCTCCGGATGGAGACCATGAATAAGAATAACCACCCCCTCCGCCAGAAGCAGTTACGCTCGCAGATCCGTCGTTACCTTGATTGCAGGTAACATTGGTTTGTGGGTTTGGTGTTAATACAAGAGCAGCAGGTTCGCTGATTGTAAAGTTTTTAACGATAGAACAACCGTTAGAAGCCGTAATAGTTACTGAGTAATTACCTGCAGTAAGATTAGTGGCTGTATCGCTATTTCCTCCTGATGGAGACCATACATAAGAGAATGGCCCAGGAGCACCGCTAGGAACTACGGCAGCAGATCCTGTAGCTTCGCCATTACATAAAATATCTGTTTGTGAAGTAGAAGCCACTAAAGTATTAGTTGTTCCTATGATAAAGTTTCTGGTTAAAGTACATCCGTTAGCGTCTGTTACTGTAACACTATTACTTCCGGCTGTTAATCCGGTTGCGGTTGAAGTAGTAGCACCAGATGGTGTCCATAAATAGCTGTAAGGAGTTGTACCTCCGTTTACAATTACAGTTGCTTCACCACCCGTTGAGCAGGTAGCATCTACCTGGCTTTGTGAAGCGGTTAAGGCAGCTGCAGGTTCTGTAATGTTAAAGTTTTCTGTAGCGGTACATCCGTTAGCATCTGTAATTGTTACTGTATAATTTCCTATTGTAAGTCCTGATGCGGTAGCGGCAGTTCCTCCTGATGGAGACCATACGTAGCTATACCCCGGTGTGCCTCCGGATACGGTTACAGTAGCCGAACCTGTTGCAGTTCCATAACAAAGAACATTAGTTTGTGATGGTGTTACAGATAAAGCCGTTGGTTCTGTAATCGTAAAACTTTGAATAACCTGACAGTTATTGGCATCCGTAACAGTTACGGTATACGGTCCGGCAATAAGGCCTGAAGCAGTATCTCCGGTTCCTCCGGTAGGAGACCATGAATACGTATAACCTGCGGTTCCTCCGGTAACTGCTACAGTAGCACTACCGTTAGTACCATTAATACACGAAACATTGGTTTGTGAACCAATAGAAGCAGTAAGAGCAGCAGGCTCTCCAATTGTAAAATTCTCTGTAGCTGTACATCCGTTTGCATCCGTAATGGTTACAGTGTAATTTCCGGCTGTTAAACCAAAAGCAGTTGCATTGTTTCCTCCTGTAGGAGCCCATGAATAACTATAACCCGGTGTACCTCCTGAAGCACTTACAGTAGCAGTTCCGTTAGCACCCTGGTTACAGGAAACATCAGTATATCCAACAGCAGTAGCAGTAAGCGGAGCTGATGGTTCTGTAATTGTAAAACTTTGAGATTTCTGACAGTTATTAGCATCCGTAACGGTTACCGTATAGGTTCCTGCAGTTAATCCTGTAGCAGTAGCATCAGTTCCTCCTGATGGTGACCATGAATAGGTATAACCCGGTGTACCTCCGCTGACAGTTACTGTAGCTGATCCTGTAGCATCACCATAACAGGCTATGTTAGTCATTGCCACTGGCGTAACAGTAAGGTCTGAAGCTGGTTCAGTAATGGTAAAACTTTCTGTAAGCTGGCAATTGTTAGCATCTGTTACCGTTACGGTGTAAGTACCTGCTGTAAGACCTGTAGCAGTTGCAGCAGTTCCTCCGGCTGGTGACCAGGAATAAGTATAAGTACCAGTGCCAGTTCCTCCTGTTACCACAACGCCGGCAGATCCTGCTGCATCGCCATAACATAAAATATCAGTTTGAGATCGTGTTGCCGTAAGGGCATCCGGTTCTGTAATGGTAAAACTCTGAGTAGCCTCACATCCGTAGCCATCTGTAACAGTTACGGTATAAATTCCTGCAGAAAGACCATTCGCAGTAGCTGCATTTCCTCCTGATGGAGACCATGAATAAGAATAACCAGGCAAAGGCATTCCGCCCATAACAGATACAGAGGCTGAACCATTACTGCCTCCGTGACAAGAAACATCTGTTTGCGAGGTTGACATGAATACAAGAGCATCTGGTTGAGTTATGGTGAAATTCAAAACTTTTTCACAAAAAATCCCATCTGTTATCGTAACACTGTAGTTTCCTGCAGTTAAATTAGTAATCGAAGAACTGGTTCCTCCATTTGACCATGAATACGTATAACTTCCTATACCGCCTGATGGTGAAACAGATAGAGAACCAGTATTACCTCCATGGCACGCAACATCGGTTTGTGTCGAAGAAACTGAGATATCGGATACCTGTATAGTAGCGGCATTGCTGACAGCATCCGGGGTACAGTTTCCATAAGCTATTACACGATATTGAAAATTATTGATAAGAGGAATAACTCCTGATCCATTAATGGTTAGGCTGGCAGTTGTTTCTCCTGAATGAGGAAAACCACTAGTAACATTAACAAAGCCCGAACCTGAATTAACCTGCCATTGATAGCTGGTAGCATTAGAAGCAGCGGCTGTGAAAGTGACACTTGAACCACTACAAGCAGAAGTGTCGCTTGGTTGTGCTGTAATAATTGGTGCTACATTAACCGTTAAGGCAGCTGCGTTTGAAGTCGCTGTAGGAGTACATGATCCTGTAGCGACCAGTCTGTACAAATATCCGCTTAATGCAGCTGTTGCACCTGTTATAGATAAAGTTGCTGTTGCAGATCCTGAATAAACAGCATCATCTGAAAGATCAGTGAAACCAGAACCCTGATTGATTTGCCACTTATAGCTGCTAGCATTAGCTACAGCAGCAGAAAAAGTAGTATTAGCTCCCTCGCAAATCGTGCTTGAAGAAGGCTGTGTGTTAATACTTGGCGGTACATTAACCGTTAAGACTGCCGCATTAGAAACAGCAGCAGGTGTACATGTTCCTGTAGCCACAACTCTGTAAGCAAATCCATTTAAGGATTCTACGGCACCTGTTATTGTTAATGTTCCGGTAGAAGTTCCGGAGTAAGTAGCATCATCAGCTATATCGAAATAACCAAATCCTTGATTTACCTGCCATTGGTATCCCGTAGCATTTGCTGCTGTGGCAGTAAAAGTAGTAGTGGCTCCTTCGCAGATTGTACTGGAGAGAGGCTGTCCTGTTATAGCCGGCGCTGTATTTACAGTTAAAGCGGCAGAATTAGAGGTAGCATTAGGGGTACATAAACCTGTAACTACAACTCTGTATATGTATCCATTTAAGCCTGCTGTTGCAGCTGTTATAGATAAAGTTGCCGTTGCAGATCCTGAATAAACAGCGTTATCTGAAATACTGTTAAAACCAGATCCCTGATCTACCTGCCATTGATATCCTGTAGCATTTGCTGCTGCAGCGGTAAAAGTAGTAGTCGCCCCGGCGCAGATGGTACTGGCAGATGGCTGTGATATAATGGCCGGTGCTGTATTTACGGTCAGAGCCGCACTATTGGAAGTGACTGAAGGACAGGCTCCTGTAGCATTCAAACGATACTGATAGCCGTTCATCCCGGCAGTAGCTCCGGTAATAGTTAGTGTAGCAGTAGTAGCATTTGAATAAGTGGCATTATTGGTAATATTATTAAAACCAAATCCCTGATCTACCTGCCACTGATAACCTGTAGCATTGTTTACCGCTCCGGTAAAAGTAGTAGTTGCTCCGGCACAGATAGTACTGGCACTTGGCTGTGTTGTAACAGTCAGTGCATTCATACTACCCGTTACAGCCACATTCTGGGTGGTAATACCCGTAGAAGAAATAGTAACATTTCCAGATGGTGTGCCTGTAGCTGTTGAAGCTAAACGTACAAAAATAGTCTGAACAGCGAGATTACCTCCGGTTGGAGAAAAAATGATATTATTGCTGTAAGATCCCCCTGATGATATTGCTATCTCAAAACCAGTTGGTGCTGATACCACTAAGTTGGAAGTCAGACCTCCGGCCTGTACCGTAAAACTTTGTTCTGTAGAAGGACCGCCGCAGCTTGAAAAAGCACTTAAAGAATTCGTAGAAACAATAGCCCCACCCGGCTGTGTGATAATTACGTTTTGAGTGGTCGTACAGCCTCCCAAACCATTTGGAGTACTGTCGGTAATCGTTACCGTATAAGTTCCTGCAGTTAGATTATTAGCTGTTAAGCCAGTTCCGCCGTAAGGGGACCAGGAATAAAAGTAAGGAGATGTACCTTGTGAAACGGTAAGTGTGGCCGAACCATTGTTACCGCCATAAGTACTTACATTACTTTGTGACAAGACGCCTGAATTAATGGCTGTTGGAACAGTTAAAGTAGCATCACCGGAAGTCGCTGATCCCGTTCCGCTTGCTATACAACGATAAACAGAACCATTCATTGAAGAGGTAGCTCCCGTTATGGTTAAGGTTGCAGTAGTTGCTCCTGAATAAATACCGTTATTGATTACAGGATTAAAACCTGAACCAGTGTTTACTTCCCATTGATAACTGGTGGCATTAGTAGCCGTAACAGTAAAGGTTGTATTACTGCCTGCACATATAGTTCTGCTAAACGGACTAGATGTAATGGCCGTAGGTGTACTTAAATAAGGCTGGTCTGAAGGCATCGTAAGCGTTCCCCCACCAAGAGTCCAGTTCGCCTGGTTCATTAAGGCAGTCCTGATTTCGGCCGCTGTACTTAGAGGATAGCTCATTAAATTATCAAAACGAGCTGCTACAGGTGCTGCACCGGAAAGTTCTCCGGTATAAAAAGCATTGGTACCGCCTGTAAGTCCTCCTGCACCGGTTTTTAAAGCTGAACTATTGGTACTGGCTACGCAGCCTGTATCCCAGTTTGCTGTTGTAGTTCCGGAGGCACAACGGTTATAATGCAGTCCGGCAATAAGGGTTACACCATTACCGATAACGCCACCGCCGCCCTGAAAGGCATAAATCTGATCACCTGTACCGGAAAGAACCAGTCCAAAATAGGTCATGGTACCATCAGTTCTTGACACACTTCCATTTAGTGTTGAAGCATTAGTAGCCGGATTAAAAGTATAAGCACTGGTATTTCTTATATATACTTCGGTTCCAATTGTCACTGTGTTCGCAACAGTCCAGGTAACAGCCCCTTCTCCGGCGTTGGCTGCTGACCAGGTACCGTCTGGTGCATAATAGCCCCTGTCACTAAAACTAATTACAGTACCGGGGTCAAGGGTTTTAAGACAGACAAAACTAAAGATATCTCCATCAATAGGAGCCTGTGCACTGTCATAACCGGTAAACAGGAGGTCTCCTGCTACCAGAGTGGTCTGGGAGTTACCTAAGTAACTCTGCAAAAATATCCCCAGAAAGAGGGCGATATTTAAGCATTTTTTAATTTGAGAGTAAAAATGTTTCATAATTAAGATAGTTAAATTATAAAGTGGCAAATTGTTCGCCGTTTTTAAGACCAAAAGCGAGCAATTTGTGCCCACTCATAAAACCTTCATCGGTATAAATTGTATTTATACGAATCTGGGTATTATCATTACATTGTATTATTAAGCCGTTGTTTTCGTTTATTTCCAAAACAGTTCCCGGAGCCTTTGTCGTTTCTGTTGAGGTCTGCGTTTGAGAAACTTCCAAAATACGTATGTTTACACCGTTCCACTGGGTATAAGCACCTTTATTCCAGGGATTACAGGCATTTACTAAAGCCTGTATTGATTTAGAATTCTGCTGTTCCCATTTTATACTCACATCAGCAATAGTTGGTTTTTTATAGTATCGGGCTGCACTTTCATCCTGCGGTACACCCCGGTCATTTAAATGCAGTAGTGTAAAAAGTTCCGGCAGGATATAAGAGGCCAGATAAGATAAATGCGTACAAAGCATTCCGTGTGTAAAATCGGTATGTACAGGCAGTGTCTTTTTTAAAATGATTTTCCCTTTATCAATTTCTTTTTCTATGGCATGAACAGAAATCCCGGTTTCGTGTTTTTGTTTTCTGATGGCTTCAAAAACAGGATCGGCACCCCTCATTTCCGGTAAAAGTCCGTAATGGAAATTATAGAATACATTGGGATGTTTTTCTGTAATTTCTGCGGGTATTTTCCATGGAAAAGTCATGGTAAAGACACATTTTAAACCCGGAATCCTGATTATTTCCTGAAGCTGGACAGTAAGTTTTGATTTTTCCATCCCTATTAAATTCACACCTGCTTTTGCCGCAAATACCGAACAGAAAGCTTTAACATCTTCATTTTCGGCCGGCACACCAATGGTATGTAACCTTCCAAGACTATGTAAAGTTTGTATGGCCGGAAAAGCCATTCGGTTGTTGCACAAAATTACTATGTCACGTATTGGATTCATGAGTCTAAACAGGCATAAGAGTTTAACCAGGAATTAAGTGGTGTATTTTGAACAGCCAGTATATGTTCATATAAGCGGCTTCGTTCCTCTTCCAGATCTGTAATTTCTGTTATATTTTCTAAAAGACAGTTTCCGTTGTGTTCATTTTTCGCTACGGCTGCATAATATACAGGAGCTTTAGAGAAACCTGTTTTAGGATCAAAATGTACTTTTCCTCTTGGAGAATCAATAGTAATATGGTCTAATGACTGACCGTTGGATTGGGTTATAAACAAACCGGCTTCCCAGCCTAAAAGAGAAAAAAAGTTTGCTTTTTGTTCCCGGATGCCATTCATCACGTTTACAAATTCTTCGTTCTCTTTATTTTTTAAATTAACAGACCAGGGTATGGCGCAGCTCCAGTTGTATCCGGGATAGGAAATTTTATTAAGCCAGGATTCCTCGGCAGTAAAACCGCTTCCGTATATTTTAGCGGAAGCTATATTTTTAAGCCTGGCAGATTCCCTGATAAAATCTTCGGTCATATCTCCGCAAAAAGAAGCCAATAAGGACACATTATCATTTTGTTCCAGAAACTCCTCTAACGGCCCTAAAGTAAAATCAACTTTTTTTAAGGCTGTGATGTGATTATAACGCAGTGAACCTCCTTTATCTTCCACCGCAGTAGCGTAAGTGTAAGAGGGACGATAACCGGCATCAAAAAAGGAACAGGTAAAGGCAAAATTACGCTGGCCTTCTTCTATGGCCTTACGGACAATTAAACGGGAACATAAACTGTTTTCCAGCGAAATAAAATAAACATTGGCTAATTTTTTCTCAAAATTTTGAAAATGATAACCACTGTCCAGTACGATAAGTAATTTACCCGAACTTTCAAAAAGTGGCTGTATAAATTCAGCAGTATCCGGATTAATATACCCAATAATGATATCGGTATTATTAAAAAGCAGCTGCTCGCTGCAGGAATAGATTTCTTTATTATCTGCACCAAGGCCTATACTGGCTGTTACGATTTCATGTTTTTCGTCGTGCCCCATTTTTTTCAAAGACGATTTTAGACCGTCCATAATGTCAAATGACATAGAAGGGTAAATAACAGACCGTGGCAAGAGTAAAGCTATTTTCATAAATAATTTTATAGATATTTTTTTTAAACAAACTACCCATTAGAAATTCTAATGGGTGGAGATTGTTAATTTCTTGAGGGATATATTCCCTGAAGGCATATAATATAACTGAGTCCTAAATAGGGCTGCTGAATAGAAATAGGCTGGCTGTTTCCGGCTAATCCTACGGTTACTGCAGGTGTAATTGGTTTTAAAGCACTATTAGGTGTCTCGGTAGAATACAGGTTGGTTAAAGAGGCCAGATAGGCATCTTGCGGGGTAGGTGTATCTCCAAGATCTGCATAACCTTTCATTGTAAAAACGCCCAGAGCGGTATGAGTATGCTGCGGCATATTTGCAAGTGTAGCAGTTATAGTGTTAGTACCTGTAACCGCACCTAATGGGAACTGTGTAATACCTGCTGTAGCACCTGTCCCTACTGCACTTCTGCCTCTAAAATCAGGTAATGCAAAAGTACTTACACCGTTACCTCCATATGTGGTACCCAAGAGACTAAATAAAGCCTGGTTTTGTGCTACGGCTAATAGCTGGCCTGAACAATAGGCCCAGGTTCTAGGGGCAAAATTGCCGGCAAATAATCGAATTTCGGACATTGTTCCTTCCATAGTAGTTTTTGGTTTTAGTTTCTGCTTGGGAAAATACCCATTACACAAATAATATAATTAGTAGTCAGTATAGGCTGAATAATGTCAAATGGTTGACTGCCTCCGGTGTTTCCAACAGTAATAGTTGAAGTTACGGGTTTTAATGTACCATCTGTTGGTTCAGCTGTATAGGCTTTTTCCGATCCGGCTAAAACGCTGGCAGCCGGTGATGAACTATTACCCGGAGCATTATAAGTGGCGATGGAAATTGAACCTGCTGTAGCTGCATGTGTATGCATCGGCATTTGATTGTAACTCATAGTTACTGTTTCTGTACCGCCAACCTGACCCAGTACAACATTGGCTAATCCTGGTCCTGTACCAATTCCTACCGGAATACGCCCCTGTAGATCAGGCAGGTTAAAGTTATTAATACCGTCTCCGCCAAATGTGGTTCCCAGTAACGCATAAAGTGCCTGATAATCCATTAGACTCATTGACTGACCCTGGCAAAACATCCAGCCTTGTGGAGCAAAATTTCCGCCAAACATGCGAACTTCTCCTAAATATCCTTCCATAGTATTTTTTTTAGCTTGTTAGTTAAATGGTTTTGCTTAATACATTAATTGCGTGAAGGGAATGTCCCTGCCAGGCAGATAATAAAATTCATCCCGATTACAGGCTGCATAAGGCTGATGGGTTGATTCCCGGTGCCGGCAGGGGCAAGTGTAAGCGTAAAGTTAGTCGGTTTCATATCGTCTTCTCCGGCTTGGGTACTGTACATTTTTGTTTTCGAAGCTAAATTATTACCGTTTGGAGTATCCAGATCTCCAAAATCAGAGTAAGCAGGTACTGCAACAGTTGCTGTTGTTACGTGGGTGTGACCCGGTAGATTTGAAAGTAATAATGTTGTGGTATTGGTTCCGGTCGTTTCTCCTGATACATAAGGGGTAAGCCCGGGACCGCTGCCGGCTCCTACTGCTGCACGGCCTGCAAAATTGGGCAGTGCGAAAGTAGTTGCACCATTACCTCCGTAAGTTGTTCCTAAAATAGCAAATAAGGCCGTGTTGCTTTGTACCGCAACAAGCTGCCCTAGACAAAATGCCCAGCTCCTGGGAGCAAAACCGGCGGCAAATAGACGAATTTCTCCAACTGTTCCATCCATAATTTTAAATTTAATTGGTTAATAGTTTTGATTTATCTTTGATTTGTCAGATTTGTTTTTCAAACGAAAATAAGCTGGCAAATTTTTTATGACTGAGCTAAATTACTGTATATAAACCTTTTAAAAGCAGGTGTTTTTACGTGTTTTTACGATAATCCGTAAAGCCGTTTTGGCGTTTTGAAAAGAAAAATATTTCTTACAGTCCGCAAAAACACACACTTTGATACACCCAATTCAGCTTTAAAAGTAGGATACTGAAAGAGGCATCAGGTAAAAAATGTCATGAAAGGGATTTTTCTTGTCATGAAATCCTTTTTTGACGTAAATGCATGAAATAATAAGGAAAAGCTTCCGTAGAACGGAGAAGCGGGTAAAGTAATGGTTTATTCATAATTTCTACTGTGCCGGGGGTTAGTTTTTAGGTAAAAATTCTGTAATACGGTTATTATATAAAAGACAAAATATTACAGGTTTTTTTATTGAAAATCAGTAATTTATCTAGGTAAAGTTAGAAATAAAAATGTAACTTTTTACTTTTTTTATCACTAAAATCCTGTTATTTGTTTTTAAATAAAAAAAGCACCAAATATTTTTTGGTGCTTTTATCAGTATGAAATCTCTTTTTTTATTCTTTGCGAAGTTTTTCCCTGTGCTGAATTCCGAAATCGCGAAGGGCCAGAATAATAGGCTTTACAGACCAGCTGTATTCTGTTAATGTATATTCCGTTTTAGCAGCGGTACTGCCCAGTATCCTTTTTTCAACGAAACCGTTTAGTTCCATTTCCTTTAATTGCTGGGCCAGCACTTTGGATGTTATTTTAGGCACTTCCTTCATAATTTCGCCAAACCGTCTGTTTCCTTCCATCAGGGCAATGGTTATGGGAATTCTCCATTTGCCGTTTATCACATAAATAGCGTCCATAACAGGTACTATTTCGGTTTTGCAGTTTAAGATCCTTTCGGTTTTACTTTCTTCAGCTATATTGTCTTTTTTTATAGTGGTCATTGTACTTATTTATTAGATTGTAGTTTTAAAAATATATTATAAAATAAGCCGGCTTTAAAGGAATAAAACCGGCTTATAGTTTTTAGGAGAGAGGGGAGGCTAAGAAAGCTCCTCAATAATATGATGGACACTTTTAATAAAGATTTCTGTATTTTTCATTTCATCAGCAATGTATACATCGTAATTACTAAGACTGAATTCGTCATGCATATCTTTTTTCAGGTATTTAATCATCGATTCGACACTTCTGGTATCATGATCTTTTTGTCTTTTAAGTTCCCTTTGTTTGCTTTCCAGGTACGCTAAAGTTTTTTGTAATCTTTGAATGTTTACTTTATCCACGTTTGAATACTTTTAAATTTAACTGAAAGAATAATGGTTTACCCAAGTGAATATAAAGGTGAAATACCTGTAGATTCAGTCTTGAAAATTTTTTATACATACGATTAAATCTGCCATTCAGTTTTAGATTAAAACCTGATATTTATGATTTTTTATCAAAATTTGTTCACATGTATACTTAACTTTTTGAAATACATTTGTTTATGATTGTTGCTGTGTGTAATTATTTTTTACTTTTTTTTCGTCCCAGCCAGATTAACAAACCGCTAACGGGCAGTGTCACGGCGAAAAGACAGACTAAAAACGCCAGTATTTTGGTTGGATAACCGTAAATACTTCCCGTATGTATCGGATAAATCAGTCGTCTTATTTTGTCTCCGCTGCTTAATTTTTCATAAGGTCTTGTTTTTAAAACGGCTCCGGTATATTTATCAAAATAGGCGATGCCTGAAATATTCGGAATCGATTTTTCTGTATTCAGTTTAATGGCCATAATACTGTTAATCGTATCAGAGGGTATCCGGATCTGGGTATCGCCTTTATACTTAAAAATACTGTCGGTTTTTGAAAATATCTTTTGATAAAAACAGGTTCTGTCTGACTTAAGATCTGTTTTAGCCGGATTTTCGACTTTAGCAGAAGGTTTTTCTGTGGTGCCATCCGCCAGAAGATAAATACCACTTTCAAACCATTTAAAAGACCAGGTTAAACCCGTAAGTGAAATGATGAGAAGAAACACGAAACTGTAAAAACCTAAAACAGAATGAAAATCCCAATTGACTCTTTTAAAGGAAGCCTTCCATTTTATGGTAAGTCTTTGTTTGAGGTTTTTTATTTTTTTCGGCCACCATAAAATAAGGCCCGAAATAAGCATAAAAACAAAAATCAGACAGCTGCAGCCTGTAATAAATTTACCGGTTTCACCTAAAATAAGATGTCGGTGCAAATCTAAAACAACAGAGAAGAACCTGCTTTTTTCAGGAACGGCACCCAATATTTTTCCGGTGTAGGGATCAACAGAAAAGAGCATGTCATTTTTAGCAGCATCTGTTCCGGTTATAATTACGGTTCTTTCGGGATCTTCAAAAGTCTGGATTCGGTCAAATTGTGTGACAGCATATTGCTGCTGAATATCTTTGATAAACAGATCTACCGTCATTTTTTGAGTTCCGGTTTCGGTAACCTTATAAAACTCCGGATTTATAAATTCGTCAATTTCTTCTTCAAAAACCAATATACTTCCGGTAAGGGCAGCAATAAAAACAATCAGCCCGGACGCAAGTCCGAGCCAAAGGTGTAAGAAGCCAATATTTTTTTTGAATGTTTTATTCATAAATAGAATACCATAAGAATTTCAAATATGATAAAGCATTTTTAAAATGAATATCCTAAAGTTAACAGCCAGTTGGATGGTGCACCCGGAAACAGACGTATGAAGTCATATCCGCCAACCCAATAGGTTTTGTTGGTTATATTATTGGCATTTAACTGAATTTTAAATTTATTGATATTGTAATACAACGCTGCATTAAACAAGGTATAACCCGGAATGGTTTGTGTTGTAGTCTGGCTTAAAGTTCGTACAGTTGCGAAATTGCTTCCAAAGGCAAGACCAAAATCTTTTAAAGCACCATCTGTAAAATTGTAACGGGTCCAGATATTTCCCTGCTGTTTCGGTGTATTCGGTTTTTGTCTGTCAATTTCAGTATCCACAGGACTTTCGGTAATAGCCGCTTCATTGTAGGTATAAGCTGCAGAAACACTCCAGTTACGGGTAATATTTCCGTTTACATCAATTTCAATTCCTTTCGATTCTTCTTTACCAATAGCCCTCATTAAGTCCGGATTTGTAGTATCATTAGCCGGGTATAAAGTATTTTTCTGCTGAATTTTAAATACTGCTACGGTTACAAAAAGTCTTTCTTTAAACCAGGAAGATTTACCTCCAAATTCAATCATGTTGCTTTCTAAAGGATCAAAAGGACCTCCTGCATTTGGGTTAGACAAAGAAGAAGCCGTCTGCGGATTATATCCTTTTACGTAAGTACCATATAAATTAATGTTCGGATTAAGCGTATAGGTTAGTCCGAAACGTGGTAAAACAGAATGTTGTTTTACTTTGTTTTCAGTAGCTTTTTTGTAGTTTTCCTTATCTGTATATTCATCATAACGAATTCCGATTAAAGCCTGAAAAGCTCCAAATTTAATATGGTCCTGAAGGTAAATTCCGTACAGAGAATAATAAGTCGGATCAAATGGACGGGCCGTATAAAAATACTTGCTCATATCCTTTAACTGCTGTGATGCGGATGGATTTGTCAGATCAAAATGGGCAACGTTGGGTACCGGATTTCCTTTTGAATCTAACAAATAAGCGGTTTTATTGTTTGGGTTATAAGTGGCTATAGATCCCGTATTGGCAGCATTTCGGTAACCGGTTGCCTGTAACTGCGAACCACCGGCCGGAACCTGCTCCTGTGCATAATCATAACCTGCAATTAAATTGTGGTCTAGAGCACCTGTTTTGGCTTCGTATTTAAAAAAAGCAGAAAGATTATCAATATAACGCTTACGTTTACGCATAAAAACCTGCATTTCAACAGCGGTAGGTATGGTAGTTCCGTCTCCGGTAACGGCATATTTGTTGGCTCCCCTGTGTTCCAGAAGATCTTCTGTATAACCTGTACGAATATAAGAAGCAGAGAAGGACAAACGATCTGTAAACTGATGGTTTAATGAAGTAGTCACAATATAGGTTTCTTCATTTAAATAATCGTTTGTAGAGTTTAGGGAGTTAGAAGTTTTGGTCGAGTATAAATTGTCTTCATAAGTAGACTGACCGCGGTCTAAGATGCTTTTTGAACCCGTATAAATCAGGTCAAAGTTAACAGAGGTTTTGTCATTAGGAAGAAAGGACAGAGAAGGAGCAATAACAATATTTTTGTCAAACTGTAAATCCCTGAAAGAATTCGCATTTTCGTATCCTAAATTCAAACGGTATAATAACGATTTGTCTTCGGTCAAAGGCCCTGTAAAATCGGCCAGAGCTCTTAATGTATTGAAACTTCCGGTAGAAAAACTCACGCTGTTAGCGGCCTGATCTAACGGTTTTTTGGTAACACGGTTTAATACCCCTCCCGGAGAAGCATTGCCAAACAAAGCCGAAGAAGGTCCTTTTAAAACCTCCACACGCTCTAAATAGTTTGCAAGAGGCTGTTTCCAGAATCCTGTAGAAGTTCTCATTCCGTTTAACAGCTGTGTATTGCTTCCTCCGTTGATTCGGAATCCTCTTATCGAAATATCATCGTAAAAAGTAAACTGACTTACACCACTGAAGTTTTTTACGACTTCGCCTACACGAATAGCGCCCTGATCGGCAATTAATTCTTTGGTAGCATACGAAACGGCCTGCGGAAGGTCTTTTAATGCAATTTCTGTTTTAGCGCCAATAAAAGATTTAGTGTTTTTATAGGACTTTTCTTTTCTTCCGGTTATTTCTACCGTCTGAAGTGTGTTAATATTTTCCTGAAGAACAACAGAAAGCTCCAGATTTTCATTTTCATGAAGTTCAACTGTTTTTTCCTGGGCTGTAAAACCCATAGCTGAGAAGTAAACGGTATAGCTTCCCGGAGTCAGATTACTGATTTCAAAATTTCCCTTGTCATCAGTTGTGGTGTTCTTTTTTAGACTTTTTACAGAGACAGAAGCATACGAGACGGCTTCTTTGTTTTCGGAAACGATCTTTCCGGTAATTTTAGCATTTTGCGCCTGTCCAAAATTAAAAAAGGCAAGCAGCAAAAATAAATAAGTAAATTTCATGAGGGCGATTAATTTGATTTAGGCTGCAAATCTATAGTCTATTTAGATTAAATACAAATAACGTTTTTTAACGATTGTCTTTTCTAATGATTTCGGCAGCATACAGGGAAAGAAACGGGAAGATATAAAATAAAAACATGGGCTGCAGCAGCTGTTACAATCAAAGTCATTAACAAGTCATTTTTAATTTTTTCTGAAATTGTAAATAACTGTTTATTAGTTGTTTGTTTTGGTTTTGATAGTGTAGTTAGGTCTTTTGTTATTTTTTAGTGCATCGAAGAAGAAAGTAAAATGCTTTAAAGAAACGAGCTGTAAATAGATTTTGAAATAAAAAAAACTACTTACCTCAAAGTAAGTAGTTTTGTTTAAGAAAAGATAAAAATGTAAGAAAATAATGCCCTTCGTCAAAATGGAGAGGGGCATGTTGAAGTTTATTTTTTAACCGAAATCACAGTTTGGGATATTACGGATGCGATGACAAAGAGCAGACCGATATAGAAATAAATATTGACCTCTTTACTTTCATTAAAAAACAAAAATGCCATTACAATAGCATAAACAGGTTCCAGATTAAAAGTCAGGTTAACCGTAAAAGCCGAAATTCTTTTTAAAGATTCAGCAAATAAAACATACAGACCAACCGTACAAAAGGCAGCCAGAATAATAAGATAGAAGACATCTTTGAGTCCTGGCACAATCGTTTCGACCGGAAAAATAAACAGATAAAACGGAAGCAGCAGTCCTAAACCTAAAGTACCGCCTGCCATTTGGTAATAATTAATCAGTCTGCTGTCGTAAGTAGTAACCAGACGTTCATTAAATATAGTATAAAGAGCCGCAAATGCAGATGAAATTACACCCAGTATAATGCCCAGCTGATAGGAGGAATCAAAATGAAAAATTAATGCAATTCCGGCCAGAGTCAGGGCACTTAGTACTAATTCGGTTATATTAAATTTCTTTCGGTTGATCAAAGGGGCAAACAAAGCCGTAAACAAGCTCGTTAAACAATAACAAACAACGCCTACCGAAATGTTGGAATATTTGATACTGGCATAAAAGAAAATCCAGTGTATGGTAATCAAAATCCCCACTTTGCCAATATTGAATTTTTCTCTCAGCGAAATGTCCTTAGGAACTTTAAATAGTTTTAGGATTATAAATAATATCAGGGCAGAGAAGAAAACCCTGTACCAGACCAAAAGGCCTTCGTTTAACGAAATAAGTTTACCAAAAATACCGGTAAAGCCGGCCAGTACTACAGCAATGTGTAATAGTATATATGATTTTTTCATAAGATTGTCTAAAGGTCTGAAAAGACCGGATTATAAATTAATTTGAAAACTGACTTATAAGCACACGTATCATTTCGAAATAGTATTCGAAACAGTGTAAAGTTTAAAGTCCGGATGATTAATTTATAATCAAGGAGGAGGAAGACAACCTTTTTGGCTCATGATTTTTGGAATTTGCCCAAAAGTATCTAAAATCATGCTGTAGTACAAATGCGTTAACAGTATTTTGGAAAGATAAATCGCATGTGTTGTTTTTTGTAACAAATTAAGTGCGTTTTTAACATTTTGTCACAGTTAAAACAGCTTTTATAAGGTAGTATTTTGATCTGTTTTTAAGATAAAAATGATATTAGAATTTAAAAAAATCAAAAAAATAATAAGTGTTGTTTATACGTTTTTATTGGGCTCGAAGTGTATTTTATCGATTAAATATGTATTTCATCGATTTTATTGTTTGTTAATATTAAATTTGTACATATATTCGTAAAAAAAAAACAAACAAATCGTTTTTAAAAAAGTGAAGGGAATATGATTTTTTTCGAAGGACTTATGACTGAAAATTATGGAAGCTGTCCTGAAAAAGAAATTGCCTGTTGCATATTAGAAATCCTCAAATCAAACACTATATGAAAACACTTTTACTACACGCCGCCCTTTTTCTTTGCAGCTTTTTTGCAATGGGGCAGAAAACACTTTTTATACCTACAGAATGGAGTAATCCCAACAATGAATTTTACGGCAGAATATCTGATTCCAGAAAATACGAGTCGACAAACTTTGTACTGTATTGGGGCGATAAGGTGGGAACTAATCCCGCTGCCTATTCAGAAGCAGCACTGCGGTTTACGCCAAAATCAGTTGCCGATACTCTGGAACACAGCTTTAAGCGTTTTGTAACCGATCTTAAGTTTGTCAGCAATGCACCCACTACCAATGTGGGCAAGTATAAAATTATCATAATGGTCATGAATACCTGGAATTCTACCGATACGAGACTGCAGGCGTTTGCCCATGCCAGTTCCTACAGCAATGTAATAGGGGCGATGTTTGTACATCCGGAAGCTACCCGCGACGGAGGTGCACTCTCGCACGAGTTTGCCCATACTCTGCAGATGATGATGCGCATACAGGAAAATCCGGGTAACGGTACTGCTTTTGCAGGGTATGACTGGGCCGGTCCGTTTTTTGAAGGACATGCCAATTTTATGAGGGCACAGGCGTATCCGCAATGGGCTGAGATCGACGGAACTTTAACCAGATGGATTCAGACCCGCCATTTTATGTGGTCGTCTAACCGACATCATTATACCAATTTTCACCTGATGTATTATGTACAGGAAAAAGACGGTTTTGATTTTACACGCCGAATGTGGGCCGAATCTAAAAATCAGGAACATCCGCTGGAAACTATTAAGCGTTTAAAAGCTTTTAATCAGGAACAGCTTAACGATTATTTATGGGGATATGCCCAAAGACAGCCAGCGTTTGATTATCCTATTCAATGGACTTCGCAAATTAATACGACCAGTAATTTTGGTAAAAAAATAAGAGAAGTATACAAACAGATCGAAACGAGAATGCCCCGTTATACCAGCAGACGTTTTACACTTTTAACCAAAGTGACCGGAACCACAGATCAGTATTACACCAACAATGACTGGGCGCCGCAGGATTACGGAATGAATGTGATTCCGTTGTATCCAACCTGTTCGGGAACACAGAAAAAGGTCACTGTAAAATTTAAAGGGCATTCAGAAGTAAACCCAACGCAGGCCGGATGGCGATATGGTTTTGTGACGACTAAAACAGATGGAACTATTTCACGTTACAGCCCTATGTACAATTCAGACGGCGAAGTTTCCTTTGCACTCGATACGGCGACTGAAGCCAATATGTATCTGGTGGTATTTGCGGCTCCTAAAGTACATGTAAATTATAATATGGATGAAGGTTATCCTAAACAAAGGAGATATCCGTATGAATTAAAAATTGCCAATGCCAATCCCGAAGGATTTCAACCTGCTGCTGATTTTAGAAAATTTCTTAAAACCAACGGACGTATTCATACTAACGGAGGCGGATGGGTTTCCAACAGTGCTAATGTAGCTTCGACAGTATACGTAGGACCTTACGCAATTGTAAGAAGCGGAACTATTTCAGGCAGTGCCCGTATAGATGGTTATGCCATGGTAGAAGGCGGAAACATAAGCGGTAATGCCATTGTAAGGGACAATGCCTGTGTGTATAATGTTACTTTATCAGGAAATGCTATTGTAGAAGGAAACGGCTGGATGGAAGGCGGATCTGTAAGCAATTCTGCCAATATAAAAGGAAATGCCATGCTTTTTGCCGGAAACTTTGGAGGTTCAGTTATTGTAGGCGGTGATGCCGAAATAGGAAGCTGTTCTACTGCCGGAGTATACCTGCAGTTCCCGTACTGGAGAAACGGAAGAACAGAATGTGACGGAAAAGGTGCCGGTGATGCCTCCAATATCGATATCAACAGCAGTTTTACTAATTTCTCTGCCGCTTCTATGGCATTTAGCGTTACGCCAACCTGTACAAATCCAACTTTAAGTACGGCTAAATCAATTTTAGAAGAAGAATACGGATTAAGTGTTTTCCCAAATCCTGCTATTGGAAACCTGAACATATCGTTTACCCAACAGCAGCCGGAGAAAATAACCATTACCGTATTTGATACCAACGG
Source organism: Flavobacterium sp. FG19 (assembly GCF_057809475.1). NCBI lineage: Bacteria > Pseudomonadati > Bacteroidota > Flavobacteriia > Flavobacteriales > Flavobacteriaceae > Flavobacterium > Flavobacterium sp. FG19. The sequence goes on from NZ_JBMDKA010000010.1 coordinate 187,042, forward strand.
ACGAACAGTAGAAGTTCTTACAAATCAAAACTATGAATCCGGACGAATTGAGATAGAATATAACAGCAGTAAATTAACACCCGGAATTTATCTGCTTCGCATTCAGACGGGAAATACCGTGGTAAACAAATCGTTTATCAAACAATAATGAGTTTTTAGTTTTTATTTTTTTTGGCCCTGTCGAAAGGTTAGGTTCGACAGGGCTTTTTGCTTTCCGGTTTTTTTTAAAACTAAAAGGTTAAACCTGAGCGGAGAATCAGAATCTGCTGCCTAAAAACTCAAAACCATATCATGCCAGACTTCGCCGCCATGAACCGAAGCTGAAATGCCAAAATCTTCAAAACCAAATTTTTGATAATAAGCAACCAGATAGTCTTTGCAGGTAAGTGTAATTCCCGCTCTGTTTTGCTCTTTGGCTTTTACAATTAAATGCTGAATCAGTTTTGCGGCATAACCGTTTTTTTGATATTCCGGTGAAACGGCAAGACCAAAAACCGCCTGCCATTTTTCTGTTTCATTATGTAGTTCCGGATTGTTAAACATTTCGTCAATCAGCCTTTTATGCTGTGTGACCATTCCGTTTATAAATCCTAAAATTTTCCCTTCGTCTTCCAACAGCCAGAAATGCTGCGGAAATCCATTCAACCGACTGGATAAACGTTCTAAACCGGCCGCTTCATTGGGCGGAAAACAGGCGTTTTCTATTTCATTAATAACAGCTAAGTCCTCTGTCTGAGCATTTCTAAAATTCATAATTTTCCAGTGATAAGATTTTTTTTGCCGCGAAGGCGCTAAGGCACAAAGTTTTTTTTAAGACGAATTTAAAAAATTAAGTTTACAGCTTATAGCTTAATTACTACTGAAATTTTATAAAATAAAATTTAACGCCTTGTGCCTTTTCGGTATTTTACTTTACAATAAACACTTAGCGCCTTTGTGCCTTCGCGGCATACTGCTTTAATAATCAACTTAGCGCCTTTGTGCCTTCGTGGCAGATTAATCTCAAAAATAGCAAAAGAAATCATAAAATTAAAGAAATGTTTTTGTTTATGTATTTAACTACGTAGTTTTGTAAAGTAAATTTTCAAAACATATGAAACCTGTAATTAAACCTATCGAAAACCAATACTCAAATGCCATTGTAGATTTGGTATTAAACATTCAGCAGAAAGAATTTAATGTACCGATAACCATCGAAGACCAGCCGGATTTATTCAATATCCCGAATTTTTATTATGCAGACGGCGGCGGATTCTGGGGCGCTTTTATCAATGACGAATTAGTAGGAACCATTGCCCTCGTAAAATTTGCTGATAAAGCGGCAGCCATAAGAAAAATGTTTGTAAAAAAGGAATTCAGGGGAAAAGAATTTGCAATCGCTCAAAAATTATTAGAGACTTTAACAGCTTATTGCAGAGAAAACGGAATCGATGATTTATATTTGGGAACCATTTCGATACTTGAAGCGGCTTTGCGTTTTTATGAAAAGAATGATTTTGTGCGAATTCCGAAAGAAACACTTCCCGAAGGATTTCCTTTAATGGCACCGGATAATGTATTCTGTCATTTAACTTTAAAAAAATAAAGATGAATATTATAGACGAATCAGGAATATTGGCCATTTCGACACGCTTACAGCGGTTAAGCGAACAATTGCGTAAAGACGGTGCGTTGTTTTATAAGTCCTACGGAATCGATTTTGAACCTAAATGGTTTCCGGTAATTTATACCTTATATCATAAAGATGTTTTAAGCGTGGTTGAAATCGCTAATGAAATTGGATATACCCATCCTTCAACCATAAGCCTGCTTAAAGAACTGGAAAAACAAAAACTGATTCGTTCTAAAAAAGATAAAATCGACGAACGTAAAAGGCTCATTCAGCTTACGGCAAAAGGGCAGGAGTTAATCGAACAAATGAAACCGGTCTGGGATTTAATGAAACAGGCCCTGAGCGATATTGCCGACAATCAGAACAACCTGCTCCAGGCAATTGATGAAGCCGAAAATAAAATCATGCACCAGAGTTTTTTACAGCGTGCTTTACAGTTAAAGAGCGAAGAAGAGAAGTAATCCCTAATTGTTGACCTTGAAAAACATTCCTATATACAATCAAAGTCCCGAAGCTGTAGGAGGTATTTTTATCGCCTATCATACTGCTGATGATTTTGCTGATTTTGAATATAAATTAGAAGCACACCGTGATGACTTTTTTATATTTTTTGTATTGACACAGGGACAGGCATCCCTTAAATGTGATATGGTCGATATTGAAGTAAATGCCGTCAATGTATTGATGATTAAACCACTTCAGATCCATCACGGGCAGGATGGCACGCCGGACGCTGCCGGATATTACATTGGGATTGCGCCGTTTCTGATCCCGAATCATTGTATGGAAGTTTTTCAGAGTTTAAAAATTTCAGAACAGCTTAATACTATTAACCCGGTTTATAAGCAGGAACTTTTGGATACACTTGATTTACTGCAGCGTTCATTTTCAGGAAAAAATCCAAACAAGACACAGATTATCAACGGACTATTTAATGCTCTCATTTATCATTTTGCCCATATTTATTCAGAAGCAAAACCTTCTGTGCAGGAATTCAAAAAACAGTCGGCTGTGATTTATGCCAATTTTAAAAAGCTTATTTCCGACCGTACTTTTCTCGAAAGCCCGTCTTATTTTGCCAAAAAATTAAACATAACGACTTCTCATTTAAATGACTGTGTCAGTGCTGTTTCCGGGAAATCAGTTACGTACTGGCTGCAGAATGCCATGGTGATCGAAGCGCAGCGTTTGTTGTATTATACCAACAGTGAAGTAAAAGAAATTGCTTTTATGCTCGGGTTTCAGGATCATACTTATTTTTCACGTTTGTTTAGAAAAATAACCGGGCAGACCCCGCTGGTCTTCCGCAGGAAATTCCGTGAATAGTCCAATCATTGCCCTGTATTCTGCAATGTCTTTTCAGGCTTTTATTTTCAATTTTGAAACGAATTTTAAATCTGAAAATTATGAGCTCTATACCCAAAGTCATTGGCGATTTTATGGAAATGGCGTTTAAGGACAAAATCTGCAGAGTAAACGTTACCACCATAGAAACACCGAGTCCTTCTATTAAAATAATCAATTTTAAAGGCACTTTCCCGCACATCAAATTTAAACTCGGGCAGGCCGTTGTATTTCGCATCGACGATACCAATTACCGCAATTATACGCCCAGTAAATGGGACAGTGAAAACGGAACATTCGAAATTATTTTTCATATCCATCACAACGGACCCGGAAGCGAATTTATCAATAACCTGAAAATCGACGATTCCATTATGGCAGGAATGCCCAGAGGATTTAAGATTTTTAATAAAGAATCAAAGTACCATTTCTTTTTTGGCGACGAAACCTGCATCAGTGTTTTTAAAAGCATGAAAGACGAAATTAACCGAACCGAAAATAATTATCTGGGCATTTTAGAACTCGACGAACTTTCGGCAGCTATTCCCAAAAAGCTTGGATTGGAAGTAGACATTGTACCTAAATCAGTCAACAAAGCGGAGGCGGCCATAAAATCACTTCAGAACCTTGATGCCGAAATCTGGAAACTCTGGAAAGAAGGTTATTTTTATTTGATGGGAAATGCCAAATCGATTCAGGCGTTTCGAAAAGCACTCAGGGAAAAAGGTGTTTCAAACAAAAACATTCATACCCAGCCGTACTGGGCAGAAGGAAAAGTGGGTTTGTAAGACTTTTGAAACCATAAAACTTAAAAGAAAAGCGATCTGTAAAGACCGCTTTTTTTTTTAATAATGTGGAACAATGATACTTTAAGAATGATAAATCCAATATGCTCCAAAAACAATTACCATTTGAATTTACTCCATTCTTAAATTTCATTTTATAAACATACGATAAAAGCTACAATTTGGTTTTAGAAAAAGCGAAAAAGTTTAAATATTTATCAACAAAGAATGTTTAAATGTCTAAAAAAGCCACAAAACACGGACTGTCAGCGGTTATTAAAGTACGTAATTTTTTTTAAATCCTACAAAAGAAACCAGCTGTAAATAAGAAAAAAAGGAAGCATCTTAGTAAATTAGCGTCTCAGAAATTCCATTTATGACCCTTCAGCAGTTAAAATATATTGTAGCCTTAGACGAAGAACGCCATTTTGCCAGAGCGGCAGAAGTCTGTATGGTGACGCAGCCCGGACTTACCATTCAGTTAAAAAATCTGGAAGAAGAAATCGGAATCAAGATTTTTGATCGAAATAAAGTTCCGTTAACGCCAACCGTTTTAGGAATTGAAATCATCAACAAAGCCAAAAAGATTCTTCGTGAAGCCGACGAAATTCGTGATTTTGTAATCAACGAAAAAAATCTTCTGGAAGGAGAACTGAAACTGGGCATTATTTCGACTTTATCGCCTTATTTGATTCCGCTGTTTATCAAAGCTATGAAAGAGGCGGCTCCAAAAGTACATTTTATTATAAAAGAAGGGTATACCGGACATTTGATGAGAGATCTGGAAACCGGAGCTATCGATGCAGCGATTATGGCAACACCAACAGGAAATCCAAATTTGATGGAACATGTTGTTTTTAAAGAGCCTTTTGTAGCGTATTTGAACGAATCACATCCAATGGCAAAGGAAGAGTTTTACGAACTTCAGCCCGGGGATAAAACCGAATTATTACTGCTGCATCATGAATATTGTTACAATGCACAATTGCTCGATATCTGCGGACTAAAAACATCCGACAAAATAAAAGAGCAGTTTACCTACGATATCAATTCTATAGAAACGTTAAAAAATCTCGTGAGGGCGCATTTAGGTTTTGCGATCATTCCGCAGCTTTCTATTTTAAACGAAGCAAAATCAGAACTTTTTAAACCTTTTAAAGAACCCGTTCCCGTAAGAGAAATCAGCCTCGTAGTTTCCGATTCTTTCTCTAAGAAATTATTGCTCGAAAAAATGAACGAAGCCATCTGGAACTGCCTGCCAGAATCCCTCAAAAAAGATTTCGCCTACCGAAAAATCCGCTGGAACGATTCGCCTTATTTTATTAAAGCTATTAGTAAGAGTTAAAATTCTAATACTAAAAATTCCAAATTCCAAATTCGCATTTTAGATCATTTTCAGGAAAGAGAAATCACATAAAACGCAGCAAAAAATCCAAATTCCAACTCAGTAAAGACTTGGAATTTGGAATTTTTATTTTGAAATTTCTCCCAATTCATTGGAATTTATTTTTTGTCGATCTATTCAAAAAAGAATGACATCCAGTTTTGTCATTTCGAGAATAGAGAAATCCCATAAAACGCAGCAAAAATTCCAAATCCCAACTCAGTAAAGACTTGGAATTTGGAATTTTTATTTGAAATTACTCCCAATTCATTGGAATTTGGACCCGAGCGATAGCGAACAGGCGAAGCAGTTTTAGATATTGGAATTTATTTCTTAGAAGCTTCAATAATCACATTAGCTACTTTGGCTGGCTGTGAAATAAACACTACGTGGCTTCCTTTTATTTCCGTGATTTTGGTATTCGAACGTTTGTACATCGCGTGCTGAATACTCGGAACAATGCTTTTATCTTCAGTCGCTACAATTCCGTAAGAAGGTTTAGTTCTCCAGGCTGCTTTAGTAATTGGAGTTCCAAAACCCTGAGCGTGGAAAGCCCCTTGCGAAGCAAACATAAAATCGGCATCTTCTTTGCTTAAATCGCCTGCAAAACCAGCATGGAATTTAGCTTTGTCATAATACGCAATTCCTTTATCATCAGGAGGCAGTACACCGTTTTCAGGAGCAGGAGGCGCAGTTTGCAGCCATTGTACAGAGTTTTCACCACTGTCAGGCTGTAAAGCCGCTACATAAACCAAAGCCGCTACTTTTGGGTGATTTCCCGCTTCGGTAATTACAGTTCCTCCCCAGGAATGCCCCACCAAAATAGTTGGTCCGTCCTGTTTGTCAAGTGCCAGATTAGTTGCTTTTACATCATCTTCTAAAGAGCTTAACGGATTTTGAACAATGGTTACATTATACCCTTTTTTGGTCAGGATCTGGTATAAACCTTTCCACCCCGAACCGTCTGCAAAGGCACCGTGTACCAATACAACGTTTTTAATTTGAGGGGCAGTTTGTGCGTTTACCTGAACTGATGTACTTAATAGACTAAAGATTATTGCTATGAATGCTATATAGTTTTTAATTGTTTTCATAATAGTAAATTTTAAATTTTAGATTGTTGTGTTGTTTTGGTGGTCCTAATGTTGAAATTCCAATTTTGAAAATTCCAAATTCCAATTTTCCACAAAGATTTGGAATTTGGAATTTGAGATTTGGAATTTAATTCAGCGTTATCGCCAAAGTAATTTCAGTATTTAACAACTTAGAAATAGGACAAATTTCCTTTGCTTTTTGAGCGGTTTTTTCAAATTCTTCTGTTAAGATTCCGGGAACTTTTCCGGTCAGTTCTAACTGAATTAAAGTAATTGTTCCGTCTTCAAAAGTTACTTTAGCCGTTGTGTCTAAATCTTCTGGAATAAAACCAGATTCCGACAATAAAAAGCTTAACTGCATGGTAAAACAGCCGGAATGTGCCGCTGCGATTAATTCCTCAGGATTGGTTCCAACACCTTGCTCAAAACGGGTTTTAAAAGACAATTGTGCATTATCTAAAGTAGTGCTTTGTGTACTAATGGTTCCTTTTCCTTCCATTCCTGTACCTTTCCAGTTTGCGTTTGCTCTTCTTGTAAATTTCATGATTGCTAATTTTTTAAAGTTATTTTTTAAGATGCTCAAATCATTTCTTTGATTTTGATGAGACAAAGGTATAGGGAAGGTGTTTATTAGTCAAATTAATAATTTTTAATAGTTATAAAAATAAATTATAATTGTTGGTTTTAAAGAGGTTCAGAGATTAATCGGTTGTTTTCTATTGGATATATTTCTTTTGATTATGGTTTTCCATAATTAGATGTTAAACAGATTATTGTTATTTGTTTTTAAGATTATAAGGTAAAAAGACTAATCTTGAGTTTAAATATTACATCCATGGAAACAATTCAAAGGATTGGCGAATTATGATTTTAAGAAGAGGGGTTATTAGATACTGTCTTTTATTATATAAGTTTTTCTTATGTTATTTATAATGAAGAGAAATTATTAATCAGGTATATTTACGTATTTATTTAGATCTTCAAATTTCTATTTTTGGATAAAAGAATTATTTTCTATATGGGTAGAGTTTTTCATAATGAAATAGATCATTAGAGATTTACTTTGTCAGCGAGATTCTCATTTAAAAGTAATATACATGGATAAAACTAATATTGCCAATAGTTTAAATTATCTAAATGAAGAAAGGTTTAAACTTTGGGAAAGGCTGACACAATTAGAAAAGGAGATAGATAAAAAAACTTCCGATTTTGAAAAAGATGCTAAGCAATCTTCTAGAAAGGCTTCTGAGTTTAGAAATAAAAGTAATGATGCAAGAGATTTAGCAGTTCAGAATGCGGAAATTTCCGCTGAGAAGTTGAAAGAAGTAAAACTTTCTTTAACTAATATTAAATCAATTGAAACTAAGTCAGAGAGCAGTTTTAATAAAATTGACAAATTTATAGTTGATTTAGAAACTCGTTCAAAAAAGATAGAGGATACGATAGCTACATTAGAAGAAAATTTTGAGAATAACGATTCACTTATTGAGAAACTTGAAACATTAGAAGAACATTTCGAAAGTGGGGATGAAATATATGCTAAAATTGAAACTATACAAAAATCTATTCAGTCGAGAAAAAAAGAAATCGATAATTTTTATAGAGAGCTTTTTGGCTATACAGAGAAAGAAACTAACGAAGAAGGTGTTGAAGAAGAAAATAGAGTTGAGGGATTAAAAGATCAAATTCAAAGTACTTATGAAACTTTAGAAGAGGATTTGTCAAATCTAGAAAAAGATGTTATTAATATAAGAAGAGAAACTTTAAATAATTATAAAAACTTTATAGAAGAAAAAGAAGCTGACTATTTAAAGAAAGAGAATAAATGGGATACTGATTATGATTCTGTTTTAGACAAAATTAATAAATTGCTTCCAAATGCATTGACTACGGGTTTGTCATATGCATATTCTGAAAAAAGAAAAAGTGAAATAGAAGATAGTGAGAAATTTTCTAGTACATTCAAAACAGCAGCTTTAGGTTTAATGCTTGTTTCTTTTATTCCTTTTGTTTTGAGTATTTTCTTTATTTTTGAAGGTAAAACTCTAATTGATGTTATTGAGTATAGTCCAAGATTTGTACTTGCAATAATTCCTTTGTATGTTCCTGTTTTATGGATTGCTTATTCATCAAATAAAAAGTTAAATCTGTCAAAAAGATTAATAGAAGAATATACACACAAAGAAGTATTGAGTAAAACTTTTGAAGGCTTATCACATCAAATTAATTCTATTGATGATGAAGATGTATCGAATGATCTAAGAGTAAAACTACTTTATAATATTTTAAGTGTGAGTTCAGAAAATCCAGGTAAACTAATTTCTGATTATAATAAATCTGATCATCCATTAATGGATGCCTTAGAAAAGAGTGCTAGTTTGTCTAATGCTGTAGAGAAGTTGGAAAAAATCCCAGGATTATCTAAAATTGCAAAAATATTAGATAACAAATCAAAAAAAATTTTGAAAGAACAGACGAGTAAGGTTGATAATACCTTGGGAGAAATAATTGAAGAAACTCTAGATATAGACTAATAAATATTATGCCCAAATTTTCCGTAAATTACAACAAATCATTTGAAAAACTTATAGAGAAGCTTCAAGTTTTTCTAAAAAATGAAGAAGGATATCTTACTTGCACTAATAATATTGGAGAATTTCAGGTAAAAACTACTATTGGAATTTTTAAAGGGAGTTATACTTATAGAGACCAAGTGATTCTAATTAATCTTGACAAAAAGCCCTTTTTTATCAGTTCACAGTTAATTAAAAGTGAAGTTGAAAAATACTTATTAAAAAATTGAATCAATATGCATTTAAAAAAAATATAAAATAGTAAAAATATGGCAAAAGCTTTTTTATCTCATAGTAGTAAAGATAAGGGAATTGTAAGAAAAGTAGCAACGCAATTAGGGAATAAAAATTCAGTTTTAGATGAAATTTCATTTGAGCCAGGTACTAAAACTTTAGAACAAATTTTTAATGAATTAGATACCTCAGATATCTTTGTGTTATTTGTATCTAATGCTTCTTTAGATTCTCCATGGGTAAAAAAGGAGATAAATAGAGCAAAAAAACATATTAGCTCAGATGTAATAGATAGAATAATTCCAATTATTATTGATCCTACCATTAAATACTCTGATCCACGTATTCCTGATTGGATTGCAAAGCCTTATAATTTAAAATTTATTGAAAATGAGGTTATTATACTTAATAAAATACGCCAAGCTTTAAAAGAAGTTAATTTTAAAAGAAATAAATTTAACCAAGAAATAGAGCAAAATTTTGTAGGTAGAAATGCAGAGATGCAAAAATTTGAAGATGATATAAATAATTTAGATAATTGGACGCCTACGTATATTATAGCTTATAATTACTTTGAAGGGATAGGAAGAAGAACATTTCTAAAAAATGCTCTTCGTAAATATGATTTTATAGAATATCTTGATACCCCCACTTCAATTACAATTGATTCAAAAGAAAGTCTTGAGAATTTTATTTATAAATTAAATGCTATTGATAAGAATGAAGCAATAATTGCTTATGATTTTTCAACTATGAGCCTTGATGATAAAATCAATATTGCTATAGATTTAGTAAAGCAATTTATGGATTACAAAGAACTTATCTTTATAATTGATGAAGGAGGCATTATTTTACCAAATAATATTATTGTTGAATGGTTTAAAAAAATTGTAAATCATGAATATTTTAATAATAATTTGGCATTTTGTATTATTTCAAAATATAGACCAAATGAGATAGTTCTGAAAAAAGAAAAAAAATCTTTAGTTTATAGAATTCCAGAATTATCAAAACCGGAAACTAAAAATCTTTTTCAACGACTTCTAAAGATTTATCAACTTGAGAATATTAGTAGAGAGGATAAAGAGTTTTTTATTAAAAATCTTAATGGTATACCATCACAAATTATTTACGCAATAAACTTGATAGAGATAAATTTATATGAAGCAAAAAAAAATGTTAAGGATATTATGGAGTATTCCGATCAGTTTAGTTATACAATATTAAATCATTTGAATACTACTCCTACCGCTTATCAGTTAACGATATTGCTTTCAACAAATGAAATTTTTAGTATTGAATTAATTAATAGAGTGTTTGGTGATAATGAAAGGACTTCTGAAGCATTACAAAAATTGTATGATTTGTCACTTTTTAATTTTGTTTTTGGGGGTTATGAATATGTTAAACTTAATCCAACTTTATCAGATTACATCAACCGTTCTAAAATTAAATTAGAAGTAGAATATAAGGTGAAGCTAAATAATATAACTAGAGAACTTTTAAAAGAAGACTTAGACAATATTATTATCGATGATTATTCTCAATTTATGATTACGTTACAAAAAATGCTTGAGGATGAAATTTCAATTCCCAAAAAATATTTTGTTCCATCTTTAATTATTCAAAATGTAATAAAACAATATGATAAGGGGAATTATGATTACGTTATAAGAATTTGTAATGAATTGTTAGAAAATCAAAATTATGATTCACAAATTATTTGGGAAACGGAATATAGACTTACACTGGCCTATGCAAGAACTAAAAATGACAAATTTTTTGAACATATTCAGTATTTTAAAAATGATAATTATAATCTTGATTACTATTTCTTGTTAGGTTTTTATCATAGACATAAAGGTAATAAAGGAAAAGCTTTGGAATATTTTGAAGAAGCATTAAAAGTTTACCCTGAACATTCTAGAACAAAAAGAGAAATTGTAAATATTTATTTGTCTCAAGGTAAATATCAAGAAGCACTTGAGCTAGCTCGTCAAAATTTTGAAAAGAGGCAAACAAATATTTATCATATACAATCTTATTTTACAAGTCTTATAAGAAGGCAAGTACCTTTTACAGATTCTATTGTTAATACACTTCAAAAATTAATGAATGCTACTGAATCTAGCCCTGATATAAAATCAGAGGATATTTTACGATGCATGAAAGGTGAATTTGCTTTTTATATTGAAAATAATTTTGAAAAAGCTAACGAAATTTTGTTAGAAGCTATAGATTTGAATCAAAACAAAAATTATCCAAAAAAATCGCTTTTGGAAATTTATAAGAAGAAAGGATTGGAAAATGCTTATGAGGAATTAAATTCAATTAATGGAATAGACGAAATTGATGATGAATAGAATATTGATTTTATGATCAATTCTAATTAGTAGAATAAAATTTTAATGTATATTTATCAGATCAAAAAACCCTCAATCTTTCTGCAAGATTGAGGGTTTTAATAAAAAAATAAACCTTATTAGTCCAATTTAGATAAGGATCTTAAATTTCGGCTAGTTCATAGAGCCAATAGAAGCTGTCTCCAAATTTGGCAACTTTAGATTTAATAAACTGTTCTCATAGTTTTGCCGTCTGATGCAGTTGTTCGTGATTTCCGAACAACTGAATCCTCCTTTAATTCGCCTTCCTCAAAAATATTTTTAATATGTTCACTAACAGTAGCTTTAGATTTTCCAAAAAAGATCGCAAAGTTGCGCCTGACTCAGCCAAACTGTTTCCTCTTCAAGCCGTACGTCAATTTTAATATTGCCTTCCTGATTTTGATATATAAGTATTTCTCCGGTATTCATAAAGTAAGTTCTTTGGTCATGAAAATCATTTCTAAATTTTCATTTCCGGGTATAAATGTTTGCTAATGTATTGAATATTTAGTGAAAACATGTAAGAAAATATTTAAAAACAAAACCCTCAATCAAACGATCAAGGGTTTTTAGAATAAAATGCAATAAAATTTACTCCAAATCCAAATAAGGATTTAAAATCTCAGCCAGTTCATTGAGCCAGTAAAAGCTGTTTTCCAGTTTGGTGATTTCTTCGTGAAGGGTTTCGTTTTCGCGTATTAAACCCAGAGCGAGAACAAAATTAACCTGCCGGATGGCTTTGGCAATTTGTTCCGGGGAAACGGTTTGGGTAAAGAAAGTCATCAGCCGGGTTTCGGCTTCTTTGGAAAGGGTTTTGGTACTCATAATCTTAACTTTTAGGAAATATAAAACCCGCATAGCTTAGGTGTCCTACGCAGTTAAGAAACGCGTTGCGGTTGTTTCCAATACCGCCACCATAATACACGGGCAAACTTTTTTTCTGAATTCATATCTTAACTTTTAGGACTGCAAATATATCAAAAAACTTGTTGGTTTTATAATTAAAAAGTAATATAATTCTTAAATACTAATCTCCTGAAAACTTCCTTTTGAAAAGGAGTGCCCTAGCCCCGATAGGAGCGGTATCCTTTTTATCCGCTTTTCTGCGGATGAAAAGATATAGCGGATAGCGGGAAACAGCTCCTCATTAAAAACTACACCAAAAGCCCTGTCCACTTCACCCATTGATCTGTCCGTTTCGGCTATTTTCTGATTTCGTAAGAAGGGTTGTCGAAATACTTTTGACACAGAAATTAACAACAGCAGAATAATTTAAATCAAAAGTTATGGAAACTAAAAAACAAAAAACATGGGTGATTATCGTGATTATTATTTTAGGCATTATCGCCTTTTTGATCCCAAACCAGATCGCAGCCCAAAACGGAATTAAACGCACCGATTTACAAAAACACGATCTGAGTATTCCGGGCAGGGAAACCGTTCAGGCCAGAATCGATTTTGACGGGCATTCGGCTTTTGGAAAACATTCGCATCCCGGAGAAGAAATCATTTATGTACTCGAAGGTTCTCTGGAATACGAAGTCGAAGGCCAGGGCAAGGTTACCCTAAAAGCCGGAGAAGTTCTTTTTATTCCGGCCGGAGTCGTTCACTCAGCTCAAAATAATACGAATACAAAAGCCTCTGAACTGGCGACTTATATCGTAGAAAAAGGAAAACCGATACTTGTAATGAAAAACTAAATATTATTGAACCGCAAAGCTTCGTGTTGATTTTTTACCGCAAAGTACGCAAGGTTTTTTCTCTTAGTTACTGTTAAAAAACGCAAAGGCCGCAAAGCTTCGTGTTGATTTTTACCGCAAAGAACGCAAGGTTTTTTCTCTTAGCTGCTGTTAAAAAACGCAAAGATCGCAAAGCTTCGTGTTTGTTGATTGGGTTAGCGACAGATTAAAATGATTTCCACAGATTTTAATCTTTTTTAATCCTTTAATCTGTGGCGAAAAATAACTAAACGCAAACCGTTGTGAAAAAACTTAGCGAACATTGCGTAAACCTTAGCGCCCTTTGCGGTTAAACAACATCTCACAAATCACATTTTACATCTTACACAATAATTATGAAAACAATATCCAATATTCTAATCGCTATTCTTTTTATGAATGCTTCTTTTACTCATGCACAGACTTCACAACAAAAAACAATTGAAGTAAACAGTTCACTAGGGACTTTAAAACAAATTAATGCGGGATTATTAAGCGTAGGGTATACCGAGGCCGGACCATCAAACGGAACTCCGGTGATTCTGCTTCACGGCTGGCCTTACGATATTCACAGCTATAACGAAGTGGTGCCGGTTTTGGTTTCAAAAGGCTATCATGTTTTTACGCCTTATTTAAGAGGTTTTGGAACGACCACTTTCCTTTCTAAAGATACTTTCAGAAACGGACAGCAGGCTGCTCTGGCAAGTGATATTATTGCTTTTATGGATGCTTTAAAAATCAACAAAGCCGTAATTGGCGGTTTTGACTGGGGAGCAAGAACAGCGGTTGTTATGGCGGCACTCTGGCCGGAACGTGTAAAAGGTCTGGTTTCGGTAAGCGGTTATCTGGTAGTCAATCTGGAAGCCAATTTGAAACCACTGCCTCCAAAAGCAGAACTAGGCTGGTGGTACCAGTATTATTTTGCTACCGAAAGAGGAAAACTGGGCTACAGCCAGAATACCTACGAATTCAATAAACAAATCTGGCAGATTGCTTCGCCGCTATGGAATTTCGATAAAGCGACTTATGACCAAACCGCTCAGTCTTTTGAGAATCCGGATCATGCGGCCATCGTAATTCACAATTACAGATGGAGACAATCTCTGGAAGCCGGAGAAGCAAAATACGATAATCTGGAAAAACGTCTGGCCGCAAAACCGGAAATTAAAGTGCCGACGATTACCATAGGAAGTGATTTTGACGGAGCTTTTGCAGACGGAAAAGTCTATGCCAGCAAATTTACAGGTAAATACGAACACCGAATCTTAAAAGGTATCGGACACAATGTACCACAGGAAGATCCAAAAGCATTTGCGCAGGCAATTATTGATGTTTCTAAATAAATTTCAAATCCCAAATCCCAAATCCCAAATTCCAAAATTCAATGGCAATTACAATGTCAGAATTCAATATCAATTAAAATAATCTAAAATCAACAATTTAAAATTTTAAAACATGAAAACAGTATTATATACAGGAAAAACACACACCACGGGTGGTAGAGAAGGAGTTTCTCAAAGTTCGGACGAACAGTTGAATATCAAATTAAGTGCGCCGGGATCGTCACGTCCGGGGACAAATCCAGAGCAGTTGTTTGCTGCGGGCTGGTCGGCTTGTTTTATTGGGGCTTTAGGGCTTGCTGCTGCTAAATTCGGTGTGAGACTTCCGGCTGAAACTGCTGTAGATGCCGAAGTAGATTTGTGTGTCGAAGAGGGTGAATATTTTCTTCAGGCACGATTAAATATCAGTCTTCCGGGGCTGGATTTGGAAACTGCTGAAAAACTAGCTTCTCAGGCGCATATGACTTGTCCTTATTCTAAAATGACAAGAGGAAATATAAACGTTGAAATTAATATTCTTTAAGGGAAGTTATAAGTTAAATGTTAGGAGTTGATGCGAAACTTAACTTTTAACAAACCCGACAGGTTTTTAAAACCTGTTGGGTTTAACAAATAGAAATCATGAAAAAGATAAAATTATTAACTGTTTTTTTAACGCTGTTTCTTTTAGTTGGAAATGGTATTTTCAGTCAGAACACAGATAAAAAAGGTTTTGCCCTTTTGGAATTATATACTTCAGAGGGCTGTTCGAGCTGTCCTCCGGCGGATGAACTGCTGGGGAAAATTCAAAATGAATTAAAAGATAAAAATGTATATGTACTCTCGTATCATGTTGATTATTGGGACAAACAAGGCTGGAAAGATATTTTCAGTAATCCGGATTATACTAAAAGGCAGTACGATTACGCAAAATACATGGAGAAAGATCCAATCTATACGCCGCAGGTAATCATCAACGGAAAAATTGATTATATCGGTTCTCAGGAAACGAGTTTACGAAACGGAATTAAATCGGCGCTTTCTAAACCTGTTTCGGCTGGTTTAAGTTTAGAAACGAGTCAGACTGCTAATACGCTTTCTGTAAATTATAATGTGGAAGGCGCTTCAAAAAACAGTCGTTTACTGCTTGCTCTTGTTCAGAAGGAAGCCAAAAGCAATGTTAGAAGAGGGGAGAATGCCAACCGGGTTTTATCGCATTATCAAATCGTTCGTAATCTGCAATCGGTAGATTTAAACAAAGTTAAAAAAGGAACAGCTTTGGTTCCTCTTCCTAAAAACTATAACGCACAGGATTTTGAAATTATCGGATTTATTCAGGATATGAAGTCAGGGGCTATTTTGGGAGTTAAGCGGGTTTGATTGATTTAAACACATAGAAACATAGGTTCAAGTGCGATAAAAGAGTATAAAAAAATCAAGATTTAACACATAGCTGTTTGTGTAAAAAATATTCTCTCGCAGATTTTGGAGATTTAGCAGATGAAAAAAACTGTAAGATCTGCCAAATCTGCGAGAGAAAGAACAGCAGGCTATGTTTGTTAAAACAAGTGAAACGTCTTTTAGCATAAAGT